>JAOQAA010000602.1 GCA_025963815.1 Capsulimonas sp. | reverse complement strand
GCGCCGATAAAAAACGCGCAGTCGCAGTTCATTTCCTACTTGCTCATTCCCTAGCCAAATTGGCGGCGACGCGTAGAGTCGCGCCGGTCTATTTCATACATTATAAAGCAAATACGGCGCCAAAGTCAAAGGGAAGTGGAGGAACGGCGGCAAAGGAAGCGGAAAACAGCGAGCGGCGGCCATGGCGCGATGATAGCCGCGCCTGCAACATCAATGGGATGGTGGTAGCCGGCGCTTACGAGCGACCAGGCCATCAGGAGACAGATTGGGATTACGGCCCAGAGCCAGCGGCGATCCGCCGCCGCGAGACCGACGGAGGCGGAGATAGCGAACGATTCATGTCCGCTCGGAAAGGAGGGATGTCCTGGCCAAACCACGAAATACTTCCCTGATTCCGCCAGGATGACCGCCGCGCCGATTCCGAGGACGCAGGCGGCCCAATATTTGAAGATGGGAAATCGCGCGCGAGACGCGAACCCCGTACCGGCAAGGCAAATGATGAGCAAGGGATTGAGACTGTCGGCGAAAAAACGTGCGGCGTCCGTCATAACACGCAGTTCCACAAAGCAGGCCGGATTTCCTGAGATTTCCGTAAAACGGCAGGATTTTCTAAATTTTCAAGCGAACAGAACAAACAGAGGAACTGATTTGTATGAATGACCCTACCGCCGCGATCCCCGAGGAGCATAATTCTCTGATGGGTCATGCCTCCGTCCAGGACGAAATCTCCGCACAGCATCCCTATGAAGAAGATTTCGACCCGATCGATCTCGCGGACGCCGGCGTCGACGCCGATGATATCCCGGACCCGGTTTCGATTCACGACGCGGACCCGGAAATTGTCGGCGAGGCCACCGCGACCGACGCCGCCACCCTGCCCGAGCCGATCGAATCCTCGCTCAGCCTGAACGATCCCGCTCTCTACTTGAACCGGGAGCTTTCATGGCTCGCATTCAACGAGCGTGTTTTCAGTGAGGCCGCCGATCCGGAGCATCCCCTGCTGGAGCGGGTCAAGTTTATCGCCATCGGGCACTCCAATCTCGATGAATATTACATGATCCGCGTTTCGGGTCTGCTTCAGCAAGTCGCGGTCGGGATGGGAGATTTGACGCCCGACGGAATGACGCCCGCCGAACAGCTGTCCGTTCTCCGCTCCAAGGTCGGCCCCATGCTGCAAGGCGCCGCTGATTACTTCCACAAGACGCTGGAGCCGGAGATGGAGAACCATGGAATCCATATTCTGGACTATAGCCAACTGACGCGCGGACAGGTCAAGTCGCTGCGCGATTATTTCCGCGAAGAAGTCTTCCCCGTCCTCACCCCACTCGCGCTTGGTCCAGGGCACCCGTTCCCACATATCTCCAATCTGAGCCTGAACCTCGCCGTCGTGGTGCGCGATCCGATCGTCGGCGAAAAGTTCGCGCGTATGAAGGTGCCGGGAGTGCTGCCGCGTCTGGTCCCCTGCCCGCCGCCCAGCGAGGGAAATGAAGATCAGCATTTCGTCTGGCTGGAGCAGGTGCTCGCCGCCAACTTGCAGATGCTCTTTCCCGGCCTGCAAGTCATCGAAAGCCATCCGTTCCGGGTCACACGCGATGCGGATATCGAGATCCAGGAAGACGAAGCGTCGGACCTGCTGGAAACGGTCGAGCGTGGCCTGCACGCGCGCCAGTTCGGCGATGTCTGCCGACTGGAAGTCAACGCGTCCATGCCGACGCGGCTGCGCACGCTGCTGATTGAAAACCTGCTGGTCGACAAAGAAGATGTCTACACCATCGAAGGCGCGCTTGGCCTCTCGGACCTGATGCAGATCTGGAAGCTTTCCCGGCCGGACCTCAAAGACCCGCCGCTGATCCCCGCTATCCCGAAGGAGCTTCAGAATCGCCCCAAGGAGATCCTGGACATCATCGGCTCACAGGACTTGCTGCTGCACCACCCTTTCGATTCGTTCACCCCGATCATCGACTTCGTCGAGACTGGCGCCAAGGACCCGGGCGTGCTCGCGATCAAGCAGACACTGTACCGGGTCGGCGGCAACTCCCCGATCGTCAAGCTGCTCGCCGAATCGCGCGACGACGACACCCAGGTCGCCGTTCTCGTAGAATTGAAAGCGCGCTTCGACGAAGAGAACAACATCGAGTGGGCGCGCGCTTTGGAAGACTCCGGAGTCCACGTCGTCTACGGCCTTGTGGGACTCAAGACACACTGTAAGCTCGCCTTGGTCGTCCGCAAGGAAAAGGACGGCAAGCTGCGCCGCTACGTCCACCTGGGCACCGGCAACTACAATCCGATCACTGCGCGCATTTATACGGACATGTCGTACTTTACGGCGCGCCCGGACATTTGCGCCGATATCTCCGAGCTGTTCAATGTCCTGACGGGATACTCCCGCCAGACCAAGTACCGCAAGCTGCTGGTCGCGCCGGTAAACATGCGCGAGCGCTTCATCCAGATGATCGAGCGTGAGGCGTCGCACGCGCGCCGGGGCCGCCCCGCCCGTCTGATCTTCAAAACGAACACGCTGACTGACGAACCGATCATCCGCGCCCTCTACGCCGCCGCGCAGGCGGGGGTCAAGATCGACCTGATCGTACGCGGCGTCTGCTGCCTGCGCCCCGGCGTGGTCGGCGTCTCCGAAAACATCCGCGTAATCTCGGTCGTCGGACGTTTCTTGGAGCACTCACGGGTTTATTACTTCTACAATGGCGGGAATACGCAAATCTACATGGGCAGCGCGGACCTGATGCGCCGGAACTTAGAGCGCCGCGTTGAGGTGCTCTTCCCGGTGGAGGACGCTGGGCTAAAGAAGCACGTGCGCGAGCAAGTTCTGGAGCGATACCTCAAGGACACGCGCAACGCGCACCAGCTGCTGCCCGACGGCGCCTATGTCCACCTTCAGCCCGCGGACGGCGAACCGCCGTTCAGCGCCCAGAAGACGTTCCTGATAGAGCGGCAGGAACCCGTGGAGGCGTAAGAATTTTGTCCGGCCGAAACCGCCTATTTTTCGGCCGGACAAGATTCCTAAAGCGGATTGGGGCAATCTGTGGTACAGTAAACGCGTGAGTACGCCATAATTGTGATAATAATCGGTTTTGGTCGGAGCTTTGGCGCTCGTTTCTGGAGTCCATTCGGGAATTCACGGAACATATCTGGGTATATCTACGTTATAAAAGAGTAAGCTGGGGATTGGACGAAGGAGACCTTGATGAACTTAGTCACACAACTCTGGAAGATGTTCAACGTGACACGACGGGCCGGAGGCTTGCGATCCGCAGGCCGTATGGTTGCTGACGCGCCGCGATACATAAAAATGATGAAAGCGCTGTTCGCCGACCGCCGCGTATCGCCTGTCGCCAAAAGCGCGCTCGTCGCCGCAATCGTTTACGCCATCAGTCCGCTGGATTTTATTCCCGACTGGATCCCGGTCGTCGGTATGCTCGATGATTTAGGTATCGTCCTCGCGGCGATCAACTTCTTCTTCGGCGCCGTGCCGCCGGACGTGCTCGACGAGCACCGCACCCGGGCCGGAGTACAGCCGGAGCGCGTGCGCGTTCGAGAGCGACGCGATTAATCGAAACGAAAAAAGGCGCGGACCATGCGGTCCGCGCCTTTTTTTTGTGACCTATCCCAATTTCACCCACCCCTCCCGCGACGGGAAGGGTATTCGGATCAACCTCGCAAACGGTCTTCGCAAGAGCGATTCTTACAAACCCTTCCCGTCGCGGGAGGGGTCGGACGAAGGCCGGGGGGTGGGTAAAACACGGGTCACCCGGAGGCGGCGGAAAACTTACGACTTACCCGCCCTCTTCGCCATCATATCCTGTAAGAACTGCACCATGCCGGTGCGCTCGGCGTCGTCGAGCTTGCCGTCGCCGTTCTTGTCGAACAGCATCATCATCTTCTCCATCTTGGAGCCTTTGCCGCCAACGCCGATATCGGGAACGTCGGTGGCGGCGATGCCCTTGGTCAGATGCTCGGAATCGACGGTATAGAAGACGAACGCGATGCACATCTCGTCCGTGGTCTTCTCGCCCCAGGTGACCAGCTTCGGCGGATCGCTTGGGTTACGCGCATTGTCGACAGAATTGTCGTAGTGCGCCGTCAGATGAATACGCGTGCCTTGGGGAAGTTCAATCGGCTTTTTGTACATGTATGTCGACTGCCAGTTGAAATCCCAATCCGGCACGGAGACCAGCGGCTGCTGCGTTCCGTCGGGCTTCCGGGCGGCGACCGTCATATCGTGTCCCAGCAGGTGCATGTGCGGCATGACGCCGAGCACGGTCACGTTCGCGGGCACGGCCTGCGAGCCGCCAGTTTCGTAGTGGGCGTCGCCAGCCGGAACGCGCAGCGCCGGGGCGATGACGGCCTGGATGCGAACGCGCTTGTCCACCGGCCCCTTGGCGAAGTAGACGCCCAGCTTGGTCTGATCTTTTTCGGCCTTGCCGACCGGATGGTAGTGGACCTGGAGGACAATGTCCGCGCCCTTCGGCAGCAGGATGCCTACGCCGTCGTCCAGCCGCCGCGCATCGTTGCCCGGAGCCCAGCCGCCAAGGCCACCCGAGGGGGTGACGCCGATGCCGCCGTAAGACGTATAGCCCGGCGCGGGATCGGCGGCGTCCAGCTTACGCGCTTCGCCCGTGGTGTCGAGATACGCGATCACATGATGGACGACAGCGCGCTCCCCGGGCCGCACTTCGATCGCCGAGACATAACGGTCTTCCTTGTAATCCGTCGGGATGACGAAGCACTGGTAGACGTCCGCGCCTTCGGCGGGCACGGAGTAAACCGGCTGCTGGTACACGGCGTCGGGCGTCCCCAGACGCCATCCAGCGGTGAAGGTCGGCGCTGCGGGCAAGTCGGCCGGATTTCCTTCGGGAGCGCCGGCGGCCGCCCACTGCTTCAGGGTCGCGATCTGCACGTCCGTCAGCCGCCGTTCGTCCAGGAACTCGCCATGCGAGTCTGCTTTCCAGGGCGGCATAAACCGGCTCTGGGTCACCGCTGTGAGCTGCGATGCGCGCTTTTTGGCGTCCTGATAGCTGAGCAGCGAGAAGGGCGCGACTTCGCCGGGATGGTGGCAGCTGGCGCACTGGGCGTACAGGATTGGCGCGACATCCTTGGCGTACGTCACGGTCGTTTTATCGGTGGCCTTCGGCTCCTCCGCGCGCGCCACGGGCGGCGCCGTGCGCAAAACTGTCACGAGCGCCGCCGTCAGGGCGACCGTGCCGATCAGGGCGAATGTCTTGTTGGGTTTCATCAGTCGCTCACTCTTTCCGAATGTCGGTCTATAAAAACTTGCAGAAAATATCAGGGCAATGGCGGAATGGCGCACCCGAGCACCGGCGTACGCGCCGCAGCGATGGGACGTCCGTGCACGACCGAATCCAGCGCGGCCCGCAAATCCCGACGGCGCGGCGCCGTTCGGCGAACGCCGAATCCGGCATACTGATCGTCGATTCGTCCACGATAAAGCATCTTCCCGGAACTCGACAGCAGCACCACCTCCGGAGTCGCCGTCGCTCCCGTCTGCTTCACCCACGTATGTGCGCTGTCGTGAATGGCGGGGCATCGATAGCCATAATCCTTGGCGTGCCGCTTCAGCGCGGCGTCACCAGCATCTGTCTCTATGTAAACCACACGAAACGCCACTTGCTTCGGTGTATACGCCGTGACGATCCGGTTGATCTCAGGAGCATAAGAGTTGGCGATCGGGCAATCATGCGCCACAAAAAACAGAGCCGTCGCCTTCGCCGCCGGGCTGGGAATGGGACAGGCTTTGCCGGCAAAATCGACGGGAGCCGCCGCCTTCGGCGCGCCGACCGCTATGGTCGCTCCCCCAACCGTCATGAAAGCGCCGAGTAATAAAAGCGCTTCCACTCTCTTCATCAACCAATCACAGTACATATCAATCTCTCGTCCCCGCTGTCTCGGTACGATTACTATACTCCCGAAACGCGTGGGAAAGTCTCCCGATACGCAAAGTTTTGTCTATGGAGTTCTTTACAAAACTTGACACTTCTCATACAGACGAAAGCATCGGCGGAAAGTTTAGCAAGCAATCACCTTGCAGGAATTATTTTTTTCGGTGGCGGAGGCGGCGGAGGCGTTCCCATCAGATAATTGCGGGACAACTTTGGCGTTCGAGGAGGCATGACGGGCTGACCCATTGTCGACGCATGCAGCCTCTTCACTGCCCCAAGCTTACCCGAGGATTTTGGTTTCGGCGCGCCGTGCAAGTTCTTCTTCACTGCTTTCGTATGTTCCGCCGAAACTGCGGGTTTATGTTCAGACACGGGCATCGCCATCGGGGCGCCCATCGTTGCCGTTGATTGTGAGGCGGCGAGCAGAGCCGTTCCCGTCACGGATGCGATCAGCAAAGTGACGGCCCATGACCTGGCCGTGACAAACCGCCGCCGCTCGATACACACGCCGACCGGACAGTCGCTGGTCAGCATCGTCCCGTCCTTGCGCCGATAGAACCGCACGCAGACCTTCCCCTCTTTCTCGTTCATAAGCGCCTGCGCCTGATCGGCCGTCATTGCCGACAGGTTATAGACGTTGCGGCTGCATTCGGTGCAAAAGCGGACGGTCTCGTCGCCGGCCATCTCCGCCCAGGAGGCGCGGCACGGCTTGGCGATTTCAATTTGGTTCAGCGGTATCATGGACGTCCTCATCTCATTCTGCGCTTGTTAACGTTATCATACAGTATTTTCCCAGTTTCTTCCATCCCCTAGCGTGGGTAGAAGGCAGTGGGGCAGTTGATCGCCCTTTAGAAACGAGGCCAATCATGGCTCAAGAAAAGACACTGCACAAAGGCAATAAAGTCGTTTGGGATTCCTCGCAGGGCGAGGTGCACGGGAAAGTCGAAAAGAAGCTGACGGCGTCGACGAAAATCAAAACTCACAAAGTGGCGGCGTCGCCGGAGGATCCTGAGTATCTGGTCAAGAGCGACAAGACCGGCGCCGAAGCCGCGCACAAGCCGGAGGAGCTTCGCCAATCCAGCAAGTGACGCTGGGAGAGATCTGTTTACCGAACGAGAGGATCACACGCGCGCCGCGTATCTCCTGCGAACCGCGCGCGTGACCGCTCCGCGCGAGACGTCATTCAGATATGTCTCGATCTGCGAGTTGGTTTGAGATAATCCGTCCATGCAATACTCCAGCGTCCATTGAGACTTATGCGAACGGCCAAGCGATGGGCTTTACGCTCTCTGGGCAAGTCGGTTGCGCGCCGCACGCATGATGACCGAAGTAACAGTCGACGTGGGGATCCAAATTGCTATCCACAAAAGCAGTGGCTTCAGCGCATGGGTCCAATGCGTGTCCGGGATCATCCAAGAGGCCGCACCCCCAATTGCCGTCCCGGTAAAGAATCGCCAGTCCAGTTCGCGCAGCGGATTGTAAGCGTTTCCGAGACGCAACATCATTCTTCTGCGCTGCGCGCTGCGCATCACATGCGCAAAGAGGAGACGCCCCGCAAAGGCGCTAACCCAGCGGCGTTTGACGAGAGATGTTTCCGACCGTGCGACGAACTCTAACATTTGCGTTTCATTGACCGGATGCGGTCGATCAAAACTCTCCAGTACCCCGCAGAACACGGCGCCGGCCACACAGGCCGCGAACGGCCATAAGATCCAATGCTCACTCGTCCCAAACGTTGACGGCAACAAACTGGCAGTCGAAACAACCAATCTCAGATTATCCATCCACTTCGGCTGAGGCAGAGGCTTACCCGACAAGCCGCTCATGAACTCATGAATGGATTCCGTCCCAAGCTGAACCCCTACACGATGCCCGGGACCAAATTTCTTCAAAGCCGCCGTCACAGCCGCCTCATCGGATGCTCCGTCGTTGCGCAACTGACTGGCAAGCGCATAAAGATGCTGCCGCAGCTCATCTAAAGTCTCAGCCGCTACCTCGGTGGGCATGTATTGCAAGCCCCAGGCGACTTCATTCAGATATTTCTCGATCCGTTCGTTGTTTTGCGGCAATCGTTCCATACAGCGCTCCAGGCTAATTCATTGTCAACGTTCGCTACGCGTCTGCCGCTCTCTTCGTACTTATCGCCCAAACAATCATTCCAAATGCTGTTTGAGCGGCAAACCAGACCACCCACCAAAGGGCTAGGCTCTTCAAGAAGGGAATGAGATCAGGAGAAACGATCGCGACAACGCCACAAAATGCAGCCGAATAAAAAAAAGTCCAATCCAGCTTACGCAGTAGGCGATAGGGCTCGCCGGGCCTGGCAACCACCTGTTCACGGCGCATTCGCTTCAATGCTTGTCTCCCCATCCCGCGAAGGAAGGATTCGCGAAAAGAGCCAGTCTGAGCCGAACGCTTCGCCAGCCTTTGTTCCGCCTCTTCAATCATGCTGCGGCGTATTT
>JAOQAA010000570.1 GCA_025963815.1 Capsulimonas sp. | reverse complement strand
CGGCCTTTTTCTTGCGTTAGACTTCTTGAGCGCTGCGTTTATCCCTTGGGCGCGAACGCCTTATCGATCTTCTGGGGAGTGATTTTCAGGTCGCCGTCGTCAAACGTAAACACATAGAACCAGCTCGGCTGCGTGCTGATCAGATCGTTGTCGCTGGTGACGATCAATTGATGTTTCCCCTTTGCGGCGTCGGGGCCGAATGCGATCCCCTCGATCTTCTCCGGAAAATCGGGCGTCGCCAGTCCGAACTTTGGGGACAGAAGGTCGATGAAGAGTGATTTTCGGACAGGTTTCACGCCATCCGGCGCGCCGCTGGGAGGCAGGGAGGCAATGCTGCTGATGTCCGTGGCGCCGGCGATGTCGATCAGGAAGATCTTTTTGAATCCGGCGTCCGTGGCGCCTTTGCCGTCGCGCTCAATCGCCAGGAACTGATGATCGTTCACCGCGAGGATCTCATTGACGCCGTTTTTCTTGTCGTCCATGGGATAGAGAAATTCGCGCGTTTTATTTGTCTTGAGATCACAGCAGAGAATTCGGTTATTAACGCCGTCCTTCTTGAAGTCGCTGGAGAGCGCGTGGTCTTGAAGCAGAGGGCTTTGCAGGATCCCGTAAAGCTTGCTTCCATCCGGGGTGATCGCGAGCCCTTCCATGCCCCGGTTCGCGACGCGTCCTGTTGTATTGCCCTGAGATTCTTTATCTCCATCGGCGTCGGGATGAGCGATGGCGAACTTGGCGGGGATTTGCAGCGTGCGGATGCGCTTGCCGCTGGGGGCAAACTCATAGATCGAGGGGCCGTACTCATCGGAGATGAAGAGGTTTCCATCGCGGCTGACGCGGACGCCTTCTGGGTCGAGACGCGGAGCAGCGGTTCCAATGTTTCCCGAGAAACCTGTGAACGGACGCCCTTGCTCATCGCGCAGCAGTACGGTCTTCAGAAGCGTGGGGGTGACGGTCTTCGCTGCGGCGTTCGTCAGGATCTCGAATATCTGAATACGATCATCATAATGCGCTTCGCCGTTGGAAAAGCCCCGATCATTGACCGCAACGTACTGATTGCCGGAGCCGATATAAGCGATTCCCGAACCGAATGCGCCAAGCTGCGCCTTGATGTCGGTCCCACCCAGGGTATATGTCCCGGTCAGGCCGGACTTATCGGTCGCGGTCCCGGGGATCGACGCCGATCCGAGCAGAGCGATGTCCGCATGAACAGGCGGTGCAAACGCTGACAGCGCCGCGAGCGCAATTGCGCCGCGAAGGGTGGGGTGGGCAAGGGAATGCATTGGGAACTCCTGTGGAAAATCGCAGGAAGTCTACCTGGGAAAGATTAAGGCAGTGTTAAGGGACAAGTTCACGCCGTCTCAAACCACTCCAGCGCGCCCGGCAGCGGGGCGGCGGCGTATTCGATATGGATAACGCGTCGGTGACCAGGCGTGATGGCGTCGGAGGAAGCGTGCAGGAGCAGCGGCCGCATCAGCAGCACTCCGCCGCGCGGGACTGTGCAGACGACTTCCGCCACGCGTGCTCTCCATTCCGGAACCTCAGCGGCGCTGAGCCGGCCGGCAAGATGTGAGCCAGGCAGCACGCGCAGCGGTCCATTCTCCAAAGTACAGTCGTCCAAATGCAGCCGGATCGTGATCATGTTCTCTAAGATTGACGCCAGCGGCTGCACATGCGTGACCCCGGACTTGACAGACCATGGCCCGAACCCCGGCGTTTCCCGCCGCTCGCGGACGGCGTTGGAAAGATCCTGATGCCAGATGACGCGCCAGTTGGCGTCCGGCGTCTTGTCGAAGAGAATGCCGCGCACGGGGAAGCAGTCCGGCCCCAGGATCGCCGCCGCGAGATCGCGGACCTCAGGAGAGTGCGCCAGAGCGCGCACGCCGGGCGCTTCGTCCAGCAGATTACGGATCGCATACACTTCCGAGCCCTTGCGCAGCCCTGCCGCGTTTCCTGCGTTGGCGATTTCTTGGATGAGAGTTTCAGTGGCGGCATCGTCCAGAACGTTGGTAATTATCGCGTACCCGTTCGTGGCGACTGCGGGGCAGAGAGCGTCATGGAAGTTGGGTTTTATTATGAACTGCATCCAGCGCCTCCGACTCCATCCCATTCCACGGCAAAGTCACTGGCATATGTAGAAATATTTCTACAGGATATTGAATTGATCAAGGAGAACACTGCTATGATCCTCTACTATCGTTTCAGCAACTCGTCTCACCCAGTTCAGCGGAAAAGCGTGGGTAACATTTGTCGCATTCGAAAACGCCGTGGTCTCTCCGACAGGTCAAAGAATGGGGATTGGCGTTTCTTGGCCGTCGAGGCGCGGGATGCTTGGGACTGCTGGTCGGATGTATCACCGGCGCGATGTATGGATTTGTGAAAGGAATAATGAGGCCAATCCAATGGGCCGTCTCTGGATCGAGTATCTGGGGAGCCGCATCGGATGCGCTCCAGAAGCAGTTAGATTATGGCAGCGACATTTTTGACTGGTGTCTGACAGTGATCGGCAGCATTCTGACCTACGCCATATACTGGTCAATATTCGTCGGTTTCTGGGCGTTCGTAGTGAGCGGATTAGTGCGGTTTGCGGTCTGGATTAAAAAGAACTTGAAGTTAAGGTGAAATCCACAGCCGATTTCGCGGACTGACCATGCATGAAAGAGTCAAACACCGCATGTGGCCTCGGTCCCCGCAGGCGATCGACAGGAGAGGTTAGGGCTTCCGCGTCTGAGTCGCGTCCGTCTTGGTCTTATTGGCGTTTCGCTTGCCCAGCACTCCAATCATGATCGCTAAGCCGATACTCAGGGCTGCATTGGACCAATTATGGGTCAGAAGCGATATTACGCCAGCGACAAGATTCAGGACCCATGCCGTCGTATATATCCACTGCGGGACATTGTATCCCGGTTTCTTTGGCGTTTCCATATCGCTCCTTCAGACCCGGCCTGAATTGGCGTTCTGGCCCAGGATCATATTCTACCCGAACAAAAGGCTCCGGCAGAAATGCCGGAGCCTTTTGTTTGAGTCGGTTGGTTCAATCCGTTCGTTATTTTGCGGCGGGAACCGTGAGGCCTCCGGCGAACTCGAACGGGATGTTTTTATCGCCGTTGGTGTAGACGCCATTGACAATCAGGAAGATATTGCCGCTGGTCGGCAGGACATTATTGAGTGTGAACGTGAACGGGACAACCGCGCCTGCATCGAGTTTTTCGCTGTAGCTCGGAAGCTTCGGCGTCACGAGCGTCGTTTTTCGTCCACTGGGGTCATCGTAGGCGGAGATCGACGTCACGGCGAGGGCTCGGACCTGCGCGGATCCATCGTTTGTCAGAGGCAGAACCACCTGCAATGTTCCAGCATTCGATAAAGTGAGAGTCGGGGCCGCCACGGAGATATGCCCCACGCCGGCGACGGCGGCCTTGACCACGGCGTTTACCGTCAGCAGAGAAACAGGTTTTCCAGCGTCATTGTATACCAGCGCCTTCAATTTGTACGAACCGGCTGGGACATTATTCAAGACAAAGGTGTA
>JAOQAA010000119.1 GCA_025963815.1 Capsulimonas sp. | reverse complement strand
TATACCGGAGAGATCGTGATCGCGTCGTCGATCTACGAGGCCACGGTGGGAACCCTGCTGCTGGTCGTCAATACACTTCCGGCAAATGCGTCGCGGGTGCTGATGGTGGGGCACAATCCCGGCTTTGAAGAGCTCGCGGACCTGCTGGCTGTTCCCGAAGGCGCGGCCGCGCATATGCCGACTGCGGCGCTGGCGCATTTGGAATTCGATGTGAAGGAATGGCTGGACGTGATCCCGGCGGGCGGACGTCTTGTGGGGATCTACTCGGCGCAGAATATTGCGTGAGATGGCGCGCTGAGAGACTTGGGCTAAGGGAATGGGGCTGGGTAAACTTTTTCCACCGGTGAGCGGACGTGACTTCGCCGCCATGATGATGGCGGCCGCGAAGGCGGCGGGCTATTCAGCTGCGCTGGAGTTTGACCCGGAACGATTTTGCCTGGCGCCGAGCGGCGAGGGCGCCGTGGTGATGTATCTCGTGAACGCATATGAGGAGTACCGCGCAGCCTTGCCCTGGAACCGGCGGGGGGTGATTGATCGCTTCGCGCGCCTTTATGCAAACTTGGAGTCAGTGGAGAAGGTTTCGGCGGACACCGCGCGGACGAACCTGCGCGCGCGTATCCGCGAACGGATTGTGTTCGAGCATCTCGCTCTGAAGTCGCGGATCGACGGTGTCGCGGCGATCGACACGCCATACCGGGTGCTCGGCGAGCATCTGACGGTAGAGGTGGTTTACGATATGCCACAGGCGATCCGCTCGGTGACGCGCGATCAGCTGGCGGAGTGGGGGATGACCTTCGAGGAGGCCCTGTCGCTTGGCTCCCAAAACCTTCTCGCCGTCTCGCCTCCCCGCTTCAAAACGCTCCGCCCCGGCCTGTACATCTCGGAGTGGCGCGACAACTATGACGCGTCCCGGCTGCCCCTGCCGGAACTCGTTCCCGCGCTTGCCGTTAAGGGGCGGCATGTCGCCATGGTTCCCAGCCGGGACGTGCTTCTTGTCACGGGAAGCGAAGACCCGGAAGGCCTTGCCGCCATGGCGAAGCTCGCCGAGGAAGCTCTGCGCAAGCCGCGCCCCATGTCCGGCTTCGCCTTTCAGCTTGGCGCAAGGTGGGAAACCTATCTGCCGGATCCAAACCATTCGGCTTACTCCGCTCTCAAACTCCTGGCCGCTCAAACCATGTCGCAATACTACCAGCAGCAGACTCGCTCCCTGAACGCCTTGCATGAGAAAGAAGGAATGGACCTTTTCACCGCCGAGTACATGGCGTACCGGGATAAGAAGACCGGCGTGGTGACGGCTTCAGCCTCGTGGTCGCGTGGCGTCGACACCCTGCTCCCGCTTGCCGATCAAATCCTGTTCAGTGAGCGCGACGCCTCCGGGAAGATCACCTTGCTCGGCGCCGCTCCCTGGGAGCGTGTTGCTGCGGTGGCGGGCCTGCTGGAGCCTGTGGAGATTTATCCCCCGCGCTTCCGCGCGCGCGCCTTCCCCACAGACGCCCAATTGGCCGAAATCGACCTTCGCCCATTGACGTAGCACTGCCCCGCCGTTCACGGCGGGGAAACGGGTATCATGAATCCTGGTATGACACGAAAAGCCGAAGAAGCTGCGCCCGAATATCTGGTCGCCGCCTTCTATAAATTTATCCCATTGCCCGAATTCGCCGAAATGCGTGAGCCTCTGCGATCCCTGTGCGCCGCCGGGGGCGTGCGCGGGACGATCCTGCTTGCGCCCGAGGGCGTTAACGGCACGGTCGCCGGCCCGCGCGCCGGGGTCGAAGCGGCGCTGGCTCATCTGCGCTCGTTCGGCGCGCTCGCCGATTTGGAGCACAAAGAATCATTCTCCGCGACAATCCCCTTCGCTCGCATGAAAGTTCGTTTGAAGCGCGAGATCATGGGGCTGGGCGATCCCGGCGCCGGACAGATCCGCGAAGTCGGCGTTTATGTCCCGGCCGAAGAGTGGAACGATCTGATCAGCGACCCAAGCGTGCTGTTGATCGACACGCGCAACGATTACGAAGTGGCGGTCGGAACATTCGACGGCGCCGTCGATCCTAAGACCCAGACCTTCCGCGACTTCCCGGAGTTCGTCCGCGCCAATCTCGATCCGGAGCGCCACACGAAGATTGCGATGTACTGCACCGGCGGCATCCGCTGTGAAAAGGCGTCGGCGTATATGATCGATCAGGGCTTCCCCGAAGTCTATCATCTTCAGGGGGGAATTCTCAAGTATCTGGAGACGGTTGCGCCCGAAGAAAGCCGCTGGCGCGGCGAGTGCTTTGTGTTCGACGAGCGCGTTTCTGTCGATCACACTCTCCAGCCGGGCGACTTGATCCGCTGCTTCGGCTGCGGCGGAGCGATCACAGCCGAAGATAAGCTTTCGGAGAAGTACGAAGAAGGAATCAGCTGTCCGGTCTGTCATGATGGACTGACCGAGCAAAAGCGCCGCCGCGCAACCGAGAGACAGCGGCAAATCGAACTGGCGCGCAAGCGTGAGGCGTCGGCGTAATCGTTCGCGCTGTCCGTTCTACCCACCCCCGGATTTCGTCCGCCCTGCTTCTACCCACCCCGACCCTTCGGGCCACCCCTCCCGCAACGGGAAGGGTATTGAGACTGACATCGCAAACGGCTTTCGTAAGAGTAGTTCTTAAAAACCCTTCCCGTTGCGGGAGGGGTGGCCCGAAGGGTCGGGGTGGGTAGAACAGGGGCAGAAACGTGGAAGCAACGGATCGAAGACCGAAATGAAAACGATTGGTAGAAAGAGGCGGTATGGCTGCGGAAGAATTAGTCGAAGGGCGCGAGGCCGTCTTGAGTGAAGCAGATCAGAAGACAAATCACGATTTCGTGCTGCAAAAAGTGCAGCCCGCGCTTCTGGGGCTGATGGACGGCTCCGTCTCGACGCTCGCGCCGCTGTTCGCGGCGGTCGGTGTGACGCATCGCCCGATCGATGGTTTCTTTGTTGGCCTCGCCGCAAGCGTCGGGGCGGGCATCAGCATGGGGCTTGCGGAGTCGCTGTCAGATGACGGCGCGGTCACCGGGCGCGGCAACCCCATCATGCGCGGCGCCATTACCGGCCTTGCGACCATGTTCGGCGGCATGCTGCACACGCTGCCGTTTCTGATCCACGACCTCTCGATGGCGTTGCACCTTGCCTACGCCGTCGTGGTCTTCGAGCTATTTGCGATCGCGTTTATTCGATACCAATTCATGAAGAGCCCGCTGGCGCAAACCGTCGGTCAGGTCATCATCGGCGGCGGCATCGTCTTCGCCATCGGCCTGTGGCTCGGCAAGCTTGGCGCTGCCCCTTAGGCCTCAATGTTCTTCTTCGCTTCGCGCTTCTTGATTCCCTGAACCATGCTCGGACATTTCCGAATCTCCCGCGACTTGCGCAGCGATTCCATCCAGCGGTGTCGGCTCGCCATGTAGACCGGCATCCAGATCTGCACGGCGAGCGGCGCCATCAGCGTGCAGCCGTTAATCGTCATCCCCTGTCTGCGCATCCATTCGATGACCTGCGTATTGCGGCTGAGCATATAAAGATGCCGATCACGCCCAGACGCACGGTCCCAGGCCGCATGTAAGAGCTTCGTCCCCACTCCCTGTCCACGAAAGTCAGGCAGCACATAAACGGCGGCGATCTCCGTCCATCCCAGTGGCAGATCGAAGGTCAACGCCGCGCCCGCGAACGCGCCATTGTCCTCGGCGACCTGCACATCCTGCATTCGCAACAATTCCCTAACGGTGAAGCCGAGAATGTTTGGCGTGGACTTCAGCTCCTGGTGCAGCGTCTCCGCTTCGGACGGCGTAAGAGGACGGTGCATGATCGTGACGTCTGTCATGACGCCTCGACTTCGCCGAGGAAATCCATATAATTCGTTTTATGCCGCTGGACGGCCTCCACCCATGACCTCGGGAAGAATGGTTCACCTCCCACGACTTCCTCCAGCGCCCTTCGCATCTGATGCGCGCATGTATTTGGACCGACGCGTCCTACTCCTGTCCCTAGCCCTGGAAAAGCGATTGTCTGGACGTAGTCGCCGATCCGCTCTCCCGCATGCTCACCATCTGCAAAGTTCCCATGTTTGACAAGCAGCAGTACAGCCCGTGCGGCCAGATATGGGTTGACCGTATAACCTAGCACCATCGGCACACGCATTGTCGGAGCCGCGATAAGATAGGGGAAAGTGGGATCTTCCGTCTGAACGATCTCGGCGGCGCCCACCAGAAGTTCGCCATGATGGCGCGCTACAATTGCCTCTTGCAGTCGGTTCTGAAGCTCCCATCCAAAGCGGCGGCTGTAGAGCATGTCGATCCCACCGTCCATAAACCCAAAACTGTTCGCGGGGCTGACGAGTGCGTCACAAGAAACATCAAAGATTGAGCCGCGGTGTATGGTGACGTTCGGAAAGTCGCCACAATGTTCGCGCCATGCGCTTTCCAAGCCGCCGTCCACGGCGGTCAGGATAATATGGGGTTGGAAGTTTTTGTTCATCACGGGGTATTCCTTGATCGATGATCTTAGTGTACCCGATGTTCGTGTGTTAGTTACACATAGAGAATGCCTTGAAAGTAAAACAGCGCCTTCGCGAGAAGGCGCTGTATACGTTAAGAGTTTACTTCCTTGCGGAAGAGCCAGCCGCCGGCGAGCATGGTGATGTAGCCGGCCAGGGGGAAGGTTGGGAAGAAGCGGAACATGTTGCCCAGCCAGAGGAACGCTCCTATGGCGAAGACGACGCCGCCGATGATTTTGAACATAACGTACTCCCGCAATGATTTCTTGTGTCATGCTGTCGCAAAACAATCGTGACCGATCTATTGATCTTGGTCAGCATATGTAGTGTAACATGGATTTGTACGATATGTGTGCGTCGCAACTAATATTACACTACTGGGTTTTACGCCGATAATTATCTAACTCGCGTTTGGCTTTCGCCTGAGCGCCGGCCAGCCGGAGCTGTTTGCACGGCCAAAGCAGCGCCCAGGTCATGTAAAATGCGCCGAACCAGGTGGGGACGTACGCGTCACGCGTGGTGTCGATACGCATTAACCCTTGCTTGACTTGATAATCGTGCACATCGTCGTTGATGCGGTCGAACGCCTCCATCTCACGGCCCGGCTTCGGGACGATCACTGGGCTGTTCGGAGCGTACTTCTCCACCAGGAAACGGTGGCGCCGGTAAAGCTCGGTGACGTCAATGTCGTCGAAAAAACGGCAGCCGTGCGCGTAGGGACGGTATTTATAGCAGGAGCCCGCAGATTTTGGCGGCATGATACAGCTGCCCACGATTTCGCCGTTGGCGTAAACCGTGGTGAGGAACACGCTGTTGTTCTGCACTTGCGTTATTCCATTGACCACCGCGAAGAAGCAGGCGACGCTCGCCATGTCTCCGTTGGATCGGTTGACCAAATTCACAATGCATGGGGTCACATTGGGCGCCTCGCCGGGCTTCGTGATATAGTCGATCACGGTGAAGCCTGCTTGAGTCAGGGATGTGACCGCATTGTAGAAGAAGGAAGCCGCTTCCGGCGGCAGCGTCGCCGGATCGTACCGCTCCTGGACGGCGCGCCGCGCGATTTTCTGAGAGTTCTTGATGAGAATCGGGCCCAGAATATACGGGAAACCGATCAGGAGAACGACGAAGAGGATCGGAACAAGATTGTGCGGCAGGTGCGGGGGCACGGGATGTCTCCTTGGTGAAATCGGATTGGAGTTTATCGTTCACATTCCATTGTAACACACGAACTCAATTTGGGGGCATTGCATTGCACGCAATGCAATGCCCAAAATGCTAGCGACCGGCCTTCAAATCCGCGATCTGTTCCGTGACTGTTTTTCTTGGCGGCAAAGTGACGTGTTTTGTGGTGTCCCAACTCGGCTTGATGTTGCGTTTGAGCTTATGGTGCGGCGACGGAAGCGTGAGCGTGTGAAATTCTCCCGTGGGATTTGCCGAATGAGCGCTGGAGATAGCGAAAGCGCGCACGACGCCTCCCGCGCCCACCGGCAAGAGCAGCAATGCAAAAAATGGAATGGCTTGTTTGAGCGTCATTGTATCATTCTCCTGTGAGGTTGTACGGTTTGGTACGTACGAATAGCTTCGTATTTTGTTGAAAATAGTGCGCTCCTCTTGCTTTTGCGGTTGCTTGGCAAGGGGAGCGCGTTTGCGTCGGACGTTAGGCCGGGGTATGCGCCGCCTGAATTTTCACCGGGATGGACTGAAGCTCGTGCTTGAGCATTTTCTGAAGGTCTGGGTCCAGGTCGCCGTACCGCACTTTCTTGCCGTTTAATTCCACGGCGGTATCGGGAGTCAAGGCGCTGCTAAAAACCATCAGCATGGTCACATTACTTGATGTGGGGAATGCCCTCTCGATACGTCCCCGCATTTGCGGATCGATTAAAGGCATGCCGCTGCTTCGCACCAGTGTGTTCGTGATTTCGGCGCTGATGCGGACATTGGGCGCTGCGATGATCGGCAAATCGGTCTTGGAAGCGCTGAGAATGGACGCCAGCTTTTCCACGCCGTCTGGCAGGCGTATCGCCGTGACATGCCGCGAGGGTGCGCTCGGGGCGTCGGATGGTCCCTGTTCGCCATCAATTGCAATATCGGCGGACATCGACGGCTCGGAATCGACGGATGTGGCCGGAATCGCTTGGTTCGTCGTGATTTTTTGCCGCCAAACTGTTTCCGTTTGCGTCGGTTGAGAGGGCTTGGCTGGCGGCAGATCGATGCTGTATCCCTTCTTGCCGATGAGCGGCGTTCTGTTGAGAAGGGCCGAGGCATCGGCAATCACTTTAAGCCTGCTTTGTGTCGAAGGCGCAGTCATAAAGGACAGCTCTTGTGTCTTCAATTTTTGCGGATGCTGCGTAGTGACGTCAAAGACGCTTGTCTTGCGGTCGGAGATCCGTATGTAGGCGTCGAACGTGTGGTCGGCGCGAATATTTTTGGTCTCGGATAGGGTAAATATTTTCGCTAACTTCGGATGGGCTTTCGAAGCTGCTTTCGCGGTCTCTGAAGGAGCGGCGGGAACGCTCGTCGCTCTCTTCCCGTGAGAGTAGGCTTGAATGGGGTGGAGGGCCGCCAGTCCGACGGCGGCGGCGCCCAGAACCATTACTCCTCTGGCCCAGGGATCGCGGCGCTCTGGTCCGGATACTCCCAGAACACGGCGGATGCGCTGGACAAGCTGTGTGTCCGGCGCTGTGGAATTGTCGCCTTTGGCGCCCAGCGCCAGGAGAGGGGTGGTGGCGCGCGCTTCTTCCAGAGAAAACAGCGCGCGGGCGTATACGGCGCGGTCGCCGATGAATTGGATGGCGAGGTCATCGCAGTGCTGTTCCCGGGCGACGCGAATCTGAGCCGATAACCAGCGGACCGCAGGATGGTAAAACAGCGCCGTCTCGATGCAAACTTGAATGAAGTTGAACAGCACGTCGTGTCGGGCGAGATGGGCGAGCTCATGGGCGATCAGCGCTTCCGCCTGCTGCGGCGTGAGCCCGCTCATGGCGCTCAGCGGCAGCAGAATACAGGATCGGAACACGCCGAACACGCACGGAACGTCGATCTGCGACGAGCAGCGGAGAACGACATTCCGCCGGATGCCCATCAGCTTCGAAAGTCGCTGAGCCTGCGCTGTCCATTCCGGCGGACACGCCGCAGTCGCTGTCCGGCTCAGGCGGCGCAGCAGCAGAAAGCCGCCCAGATACCGCAAAGAAAAGAGGCAAATACCCAGCGCCCAGAGACCGACCAGCGCGGGATAAAGCGGCTGCGTGAGGGCAATCATCCCGGACATCGCCGTTGGGACATTGCTGACTGAGACAATCACAGGCGCTGTCGCCGACGATGCCTGCGCCGCCAGGGGCGCTGATTGGATTCCGGCCCCGTAGAGACAGCAAAATGTGCCAAGCCAAACGGTGAACACCGCAAGTAGCAGCACGGAGAACGCTCCGCAGCGGACATCGGGAGTGGCGCGCTGAAGGCGCGCGTTCAGCGCGGCGCCCAGCAGGCCAAGGATCGTTCCCTGCCAGAGCGAATGCAGCAAAGATAGAGCAAGCGCGGCGATAAAAGCGTCCCGAGACCAGATCAGCATTTAATCTTCCTCCATCTCGTCGAGAAGTCGGCGGATCTCCGCCCGCTCCTCCGGAGTCGCCGGCTTGACTTGCAGAGCGCGCAGCACCAGATGCTGCGCGGAACCGCCGAACACACGCGCCAAAAGATCCGTCACGATCGTCCCCTGCGCGGATTCCTCGGAGAAGGCGGGCGTGTAGATATGCGCGCGTTCCCGTTCGTCTCGGAGCACCAGTTCTTTCTCCGTCATGATCTGGAGGGTTTTCAAGACGGACGTATAGCCGATCTCGCGGTTCTCGCTGAGACGGTTATGGACATCCCGTACGGTGCCGGAGCCCAGATGCCAGAGAACCTGTAAAATCGCATATTCCAGTTCGCTTGGTTTGTATTGTTTGCGCAAATTATTCCTCACTTCGTACGAAGTTATTCGTATAATACCATGAAAAAACTTATTTTGTTCCAGGAGACCGCCTCAATTTCTGAGGCGGTCTCCTAAGACGCGTGAGACGGCTATGCCTAATGGATGATCCACTTCTGGGCGGCGCCGCCGCTGGCTGGCTTGAGAAGAAGATTGGCGGAGGATTTGCCGGCTCCGCCGTCCAGAGCGCGCTTGGACAGGGAGGAGGCGATCACGAAACCGTTGAGGGAGGATGTGATTGTCCATGTCTGCGCGAGCGTTTTGTGCGGCGCGCTTAGACGAACGCTGGCGCTTGTCGTTTTCGATCCGGCTTCCAGCGCCAGTCCCGTCCGCACGCTCTTGATGCTGTAACGGTTCTTGCCCAGGGGCGTCAATGTCCACTGCTCGTCCGACGCTTCGTCGGGAGTGTTCGCCTTGACGCTTAATCCCGCCATGTTGGCGCCGGCGTCAAGGACCTGGCCGCTCTTCACGCTTGTGAGCGTGTACTCGCCCGATGCCGGCGGCGGACCGCCGTATCCCAGGCCAGCAAGATTCGCCTTCGTCGTCTCCAGGCTGTAGCCTGGTACAGGACCGATTGTAAAGAGAGTATCCATGGAGTCGGGCGTGTCGCCGGAGCCGAGAACCATATAGGCTGTCACCATGTTCGTCAGGACCGCCGACGGGTTGTGCCCGCTGTCCACCTGCGACCAGTTGACATGGTTCGTGGTCATGTTCGAGAACATGCGCGAGAAGACGCCCCAGCCGTACTTGGCCTGGATCGCTTTGAACATCACGTACAGTGGGTCTCGGCTCAGATCCTTGTCGTCGGCCTTCGCGATCTCCGGCAGGCCCAGCTCGTTCAGCAGGTGAATTTCCGTCATGCCGGGGAAGGGGCTGCGGTCGTCTGCCCACCAGTCGCGCGGCCACCCGCCCGAGACCGCGCCGGTAAAGTCGTTCACGATCTCATGCACGCCGAATACCGTCGCGGTGCCGCCGGGGACGCCGTATCCGGGAACTTGAAACAGATTGGAGTTCACGCCGATGCCGGTCGAGGGCGAAGAGCGGCGCGCCGCCGACACTTGGCCGATATCCCCAGTCGCATATGCGCCGTTCTTGCCGCTCGGATCGACATAGCAATAGTAATGCTTCTTCGGCGCCGGGATGCCCCAATCGTGAATCAGCTTGTCCACCGCATCATTGTAGATCTTAAAGTTCGGCGTGATCTCCGGCTTCATCGCATCCCAGGTGTTCTGGGTTGTATAGAAGTCATAGTACTTCCCGGTATGGACCTTGATGACCGGATCGCCCTGCGCGAGCGCCTGCGGCGCGGCGTGACCCAGCGTGGTCGCCGCCAGCAAAGCCGTCGCCGTAATCTTCAGCAAACCCTTCATGAACACACTCTCCTGAATAAAATTACCGCGCATCGGTCAATTCCGAGGCGGCTGCAATCTTAAGCCATTTTTGTGTTCTCACGATACACGAGCGCCATCAATTAAATCTCAACGTTCTTTGCCGCCGGCTCTGTGTTATAATACTCTTCGGCCTTTTCGCGCCGGCGTTTACGCGCCCGCGCATGAGCAAGTTGGAATTATGAACACAGAAACTGAAGTCAATCCTGAGTACATCGCCGAGCGGGCGTATTTAGATCACGTACGCGGCAGCATTGAATCGCAGGCCGAGCGGCGGGCGGCGCAAATTGCGGGGGCGTCGCGGCAGTCGTTTTCGGCGGAGGATGTGAATGCGGCGCAGGGCAATGCGTGGGAACTGAAGCTGGCGCAGAAGGCGTCGCGGGTGCTTCAGGATCAGAAGAATGAGCCGTACTTTGGACGGTTCGATTTTCAGGAGACAGAGGCCGGCGCGCCGCTGGAGACGTTCTATATCGGCAAGGCGTCGCTGTACGATGAGAAGAACGCCTTCTTAGTTTATGACTGGCGGGCGCCGGTCAGCAGTGTCTATTATCGGTATGGGGTAGGGCCGGCGTCGTACCGCGCCCCAGCCGGGCAGCTCAATGGGCGGATCGATCTGAAGCGGCGTTACGAGATCAAAGAAGGCGCGCTGGTCAACGTTTATAACGACCGGGGCGCGAAGCTCGGCCATGAGGACGAAGAGGGCGACCAGATGCTGCTCGGGCTTCTGGGCCGCAACACGACGGGACAGATGCGGCAGATCGTCCAGAGCATCCAGGGCGAGCAGGACGCGATTATCCGTACGGCGGCGGAGGTGCTGGCGGTGCAGGGACCGGCGGGCAGCGGCAAGACGGTCGTGGCGCTACACCGGGCGGCGTATCTGCTTTATATGATGCGCGAGCGTTCGATGAACCCCTCGCAGCGCGATCAGTTTATCTCCGCCCAGCGCATGCTCGTCTTTTCGCCCAACGGAGTCTTTTCCAGCTATATCGCGCAGGTGCTTCCCGACCTTCAGGAGGACCAGATCCAGCAGGTGATTTTGGAGAGCTTCCTGCAGCGAGAGCTTCGGCAAATCTGCCAGGTGAATAAAGAGACGCTGGGGACGGTGTGGCGGATTGAAACCAAGGACGATCACAGTGAATATTTCTTGGAATCTCAGGACGATCCGCACTACGCCGCCCGCCGGGAAGGCTCGTATTACAAGTCGTCGCTGGCGATGCGCGCCGCTATTATCGCGTATGTGAACCTGATGGAATCCGAGATCGACGACGGGTTTGAGAACGTGATGTCCACGACGTCGTTTGCAAAGAACGGCAAGCCGGAGCCGCTGTTTCTGAGGGCGGACATGGCGCGCAAGTTCCACCAGCGCGCCGGCGACCATCGCGTCAGCCTGATCGCG
>JAOQAA010000511.1 GCA_025963815.1 Capsulimonas sp. | reverse complement strand
ACACAGCTTTGCCCGACGCGCCAAATGTATATCGGTCGATGGCGTCCGCACGCGCCCCCGGAATCCCCGGCGACTCCAGTGTGATCAGGTTGAGCGTCCCGTCGGAGTTCAGCACTTCGCCCTGCCGGATCGTGACTGTCGTCCCCGGCTTGCCCTCGATACGAACCCGAGCGACGCCTGTGATATCCTGAGGAAGTTTGTAGATGTACACGCCGGGCTGGGGCTGTGTGACCGACTGCGAGGGGATTATCTGCGTGGCCCGGATCGGAGGGTCCATCTGGGCGGTCATGGCAATATGGATCGGCGCGATGTGCGCGGCGCTCCAGCCTTTGTCGTTAAATTTAGGCAAGTCCCATCCGGGATGCTCCTGGCGGGCGTCGTAGTGTTCGCCGTCCAGGTTGTCCGCCTGTGTGATTGGCCCAGAGGCGAGCTTCCAGGATTGGTCGCTGGCGACGATCTGCTGCGATCCATCGGTGTACTGGACATGCAGCTCAGCGAAGAACTTCGGGCAGTCGCTCCCGTACTGGTTGGGGCCAAACCAGGCGATATTGCCGCAGTACCAGCCTGGCGCAATCTGCGCGCCGATGGCGTTGCCGCCGCGTTTGAGCAGAGGCGTCACATCGTAGCATTGGTATTGAGCGCGCCGATAATAGTTCGTCCAGCCGGGGGCGTAGTAGTGGTCGCTCACGCGTTTGCCGTTGATGCGCGCCGTGTAGATACCGAGCGCGGAGGCGTACAGCCAGGCGCGTCGGATCGGCCGCGTCAGTGAGAACTCACGCCGCAGCATAGGCGTTCTCGGATTGCCGCTTTCCAGCATCGCGTCCGTGTTCGCCACGGTCAGGCCGTCAGGGCCAAGTGCGCCGCCGCGAAACGCATTATCGCCATTCGCGGGGAATTTATTCTCGTACTGGACTTTGCCGGCGAGATCCGTAACACGAACGCGATGAAACGTCGCCGTCTCCGTAGACGATCCTCGAAAACCGATCGATCCTGAGGCCAGCTTATCATCCACCGTCGTATCGATCAAGCGCCCGTCGAGATAAGTGGTGATCGTCGTTCCCGACGCGGTGATTCGCAAGGTGTGCGGCTTCTGAAAATCGGCGTTTGTGTAGATTGGAGCGAGCGAGACGTCCTTGAGGACTTCGTAAAAGCCGTTGACGCGCGCATGCGGCCGAAACACCGGGTGATCGCCGGCGGTGGTGATCTGCCACATATAGGCTTTCCCGGGGCCGCTGGCGCGAAAGTAGATGGCTGCGGCTTCATGCTGGATCGTAAACGAGGTTTCAACCGTAAAATCTCGCCACCGGGTTTCCTGAGACGCCCCATCGATCCACTTCGCCTTCCACTCCGACGGCGAAAGAACGCCCATCGTCCAGAGCGCTGGTTTGCTCCACCCGGACAGTCGCCCCGCCTGATCCCACACACGGACCCGCCAGAAGCACTGCATATGGGATCGAAGCGATGCCCCTCCGTACTTCACTCCCATGGACTGCGATGACACGACCTTGGACGAGTTCCACAGATAAGCGCCTCGCGCGAGTCCATCCGCGCTGGAAGCGACCTCGACTTGGTACGCGCTCTGGTTCTGCCCCCGCTCCTCGGGCGTGCGGCTGAGAGAAATCCAGCTCAAACTGGGGTGGAGGTCGTCAATCCCAAGGGGGGCGGTCAAATAGTCGCAGCGCAGCTGTGCGGGCAGGAACGACGAAACGCCCGGCTTCGCCGCATACGAATTCGACGCCAAGGTCAGTAGGAGAGGGGATAGAGTGAACGAATAAAAAAGCGAGACCAAGGTTTTGGGAGTCATAATGAGGGGCTGCTTTGGCTTGACTGGACTGAAAAAATCCATCCATCGGAAACCCATGAATGACGTTCATACTAACAAATGCGAAGGGGATTGTCAAGACGATGGGAGGGTTATCGTCTACAAAATAATCCAAATAAAATCCAAACAGCAAGCCTGGGCTGGCTGCCCCCTGACGGCGGCAAGGCGCGCGTTTGCGCCAAGGGGCAAACTACAAGACTACGTAATCGGCAGGTTTATGTAGAACGTGGAGGTGAAGCCGTTCGTATAGTCGCCCACCAGAGCGATCTCCATCTCGCCTTCCGTTTCCGGAGTATAGACGTGATCGTTGGCGTTGGTCGTTGAGTTATTTCCCTTGGTGTTGTAGGGAGCGACGTAGGTGTTGATGTAGTTGTCGATCGTCTGTGAGAAGAACAGCTGGGTGGTGTTGGAGCCGTCGCTGGTGGACGAGGCGTTGTTGTATTTAGAGCGGACGCGCAGGTGAATGTGCGTCGTTCGCCCTTGATACCAGCCGGGAATGATCGTGGTGAAAGTCACGAGACCGCTGGCGTCGCTGATCTGGTAGCCGCGCAGCCAGGTCTGATCGGATGTTCCCTGGTTCGCCTCATCGGAATACACGCCGTAGGCGTTGCAGTGCCAGATATCGACCTGGACGCCCTCCATCGCGGCGAGGCTGTTTTGTGTATCCCGGATATAGATCTTCAGCGCCAGTGGAACGCCGGCCTGTTTGCTGGTTCCGTCGATGTTGGTCAGGATATTGGAGCGATTGAAGCCCGCCGTGCTGTCGTCCACAAAGTATGGCCCGATCTCGCCTTCCGGAGTGGCCGTGGCCGAAGCGGTCGAGCCTGTCGTGGTCCCCGTGGTCGTGCCCGTCGATGTCGCCGCGGAGCTGGAGCCGCCGCCTCCGCATCCGGCGATCATGACGACGCCCGCCGCGCCGAAGATGCTGAGGACTTCCCGCCGCGTGATGTTGCGCGCGGCGGGAGCCTCGTTTTCCGTGTTCGTCAAATCCGGGCTGAAGTGGCTGTGGTCTTGCATTCTTCTTTCCTCATTTCCTTGCTGACTGCTGTCGGCGCCGCCGATTACGGTTTCAGTATAGGAAAATCAGATGAAGTGTTGATGAAGAGTGATCCGTTAGCTCCAGCCAGAAAAATCCGTTCCTTTCATCAAGGCGGTGTCCATGCTCAGGATCGGCGAAACGCCGTCCGTGTAAAGAAACTGCTGGATCTCCGCCCATTTGGGATCGGTGTAAAGCGAGGCCCAGGCCTGTTCACGATGTGCGAGACTTTCGAAAACAAGCATATAGGTCAGTTCGGGGGAGACGCCGATATAGGTTGTCCAGAAGCCCATGGCGAAGAAACCGTGTGCTTCGAACAACGGCAGGCAGTGGTCGCGAAACCAATCGGTGGTCTTGTTCAGCTTTCCCGACGCGTCGAACTTGTAAGTGCGCAGTTCGAAGACGCCTCGGGCGAGACGTTTCGGCTGGTTATCCGAGCGCGCGATATGGGAAAACGGCAGCGGCGAGAGGAGGCTGCTGGTGATTGTGCGCACGGGATCGCCGCCGACTTCCGCGCGGCTTGCGGCGACAGCTGTTTTCCACTGAGGATCGGCCTGGAACTCCGCCCAGAGCGTCTCGCGCTGCGCCAAGTTTTCCCAGGCCAGGATGTAGGTGAGACGTGGCTGGTTCGCGCCGACAATCACCGGCCAAAATCCGACGGGCTCGATCCCGATTCGCGCCCAAATTTTCGTGGTATGTTCGCCGAATCGGCTGGTCAGGCGCCTCAGCGCGAGGCTGCTGTGGCAGTCGTAGTGGCGTAGTTCGTAAAACACTGGCTTCCCTCTGCTATTGCGAATCGGATTTGTTTGGATATTGAGCGTGTCGAGCTATCAAGGCAAACAATTATCGTCGCCCGGCTGTTCCCCGAACGATATACTGCGGCGTGTCGCTGAGTGTCAGCGGCAGGCCGGATTTGTCGGACGTGAGCGTGATTCGATGTTCGCCGAGCCAATCATGGATTGTGTAGACGCCTGCCGGGATCGGCAGCGTGACAGGGTGGAGCGCCTCCGAGGTTGTCCAGACGGCGTAGCCACGATCTTTCTTCTTCCTAAACTCCAGCATATGGTCGGTCGTGGCGTCGCCGGCGGCGATCTTGTGGTCGAACCGATAGTCCCCCAGCACTCCCGTCAATGTCTTCGCCGCCGTGTAGGCGGGCTTAGGATCGTAGATCGGCGTTCGGTCCGGATGCAGCTCATTGCGCACGGTTCCGAAGTGGTGCTCGCCCTCGGCGGGGTCCGCTCCATCGTCATGCCAGTCGTACCAGATGGAGAGCGGGACGCCGCTTTCCATGTTGAACAAAAGCTCACGGGCGAGATATTTGCCCTGCCGCTCCTCATCAAAACCGTTCCAGGCGACGGAATAGCCCCATTCCCCGGAAAGTATCGGGATCGTTTTGTCGGGCGGCGCGTACTTTGCGATCAGCGCGCGCACTTTTTCGTAATCCTCGCCGACGCTTTCGGGATCCTTGCGGCGGTAGGGGTGCACGGATACGCCGTCCCAGTACTGAAGGCATCCCGCCTGGAAGCAGCCTTCGAGGTAGGGAAGCTCGATCGTCGCCAGCGCCGGGCCGATCAGGATCTCCCTGGGGCACGCCTCGCGAATGGCTTTGTCGGCGGCGAGGGCGAGCTTGGAGTAGTCGGCGGCGTTCGGGTTTGGCCAAAACCACTTGCCATTCGGCTCGTTCCACAGCTCCCACAAAATGCCCTGGCCCTGAAAGTGCTTCGCGGCGGCCGCCGCCCAGCGCGCGAATGCGGTCCGGCCTTCATCATCATAGGGCGGCGCGCCGCCGGGGCCGTACGCCGGGTTCCGGTAATCCAGAATGAACAGCGCCTGCATATGGCGGCGCTTGAGTTCAGCCATAAGGCCGTCATACGCATGGAAGTCGTAAACGCCTTTGGTCCGTTCCGTGGCCTCCCATCCAAAGTCCATGCGCGCCCAGTGAAAGCCTCCGGCCTCCAGCATCGCCATCTCGCCCGGCTTCGGCGTCGTGAAGTGGATGTTGACCCCGATCTGCTCGCGGACGGTTTTGGGAAACGGAGATTTGTCTTTGGCCATTGATGGAACGGCGAGGGCGATCGCCGCGCACGTAAGGGCGGCCAGACGCAAACATTGGGACATGGACGGAACTCCTTCTCCGGTGGCTTTCCACGGCGTCGCGTACGGCTAGAAATCAGAATATACCATCAAATGTTCCGAGTGACGCCCATTGACAATTCTTGAACGATCAGTCAAAATAGTGTCATGAGTACTTTACAGTCTCCCTCCAAGCCGATTGCGGAGCGCGGTCGGCCACGCGAATTTGACACCAGCGCCGTGATTGCGGCGGTGGCCGTTGCGTTTCGAGAGAACGGCTATCACGCCACGTCGATTGACGACCTTTGCAAGGCGACGGGGCTGCTTCGGGGAAGCTTGTACGCGGCCTTCGGCGACAAGCGCGGCATTCTGCTGGCGGCGCTTGACCATTACAGCGAGGTGTCCCTGATGCGGCTTGCCGGGACGCTGAACGCGCCCGAGCCTAGTCGTGAAACGCTGCGCGAGGCGCTGATGTATTACACGCGCGATTCGGCGGCGCTGTATCGGCAGTGCGGGTGCTTGATCACAAACATGGCGCTGGAAATGCTGCCGCAGGACACCGAAGTCGCGGAGCGCGTCCAGCGCGTCCAGCAGCGCATGGCGGGGATGCTGGCGGACGAGGTAATGCGCGGCCAGTCGGCGGGCGTATTTGCGGGCGATCTTGATGAGCGCGCCGTCGGAAGTTTTCTGCTGTGTATCGTACAGGGCCTGCGTGTCCTGGGAAAAGTGCAGCATGACGAACAAACGCTGCGCGATGCGGTGGACATGGCGATGCGGGCGCTGGCGTAATTTTTTGCCCGCATTATTGAACGATCAGTCAGGAATAAAGCGATGGATAACTCAGCAGTGATCGACCAGAGCGAACGAGAGGACGTGCGGACATTCTCCGGCGACGGGCGCGGCCGGCGGCTGGCGCTCGCCGCGCTGCTGGTGGGCGCGTTTCTGCCGCCGCTGGACTTCTTCATCGTCAACCTTGCGCTGCCGGCGATCCGCAGCGGGCTGCATGCAAGTGCGTCGCAGCTGGAGTTGATCATTTCTGCCTATGCCTCGGCGTACGCCGTATTTTTGATCACCGGCGGGCGGCTTGGCGACCTGTACGGGCGCAAGCGGATGTTCATGCTGGGAATGGGTGGGTTCGTGCTGGCCTCGGCGCTGTGCGGGCTTGCCGGCAGCGGCGAGATGCTGATTGCGGGGCGGATTTTGCAGGCACTCGCGGCGTCCGTGATGGCGCCGCAGGTGCTGGCGACGATCCGCACTGTGTATTCGGACGGCGAGCTGACCAAGATCATGGGACTTTACGGCTCGGTCTTCGGCCTTTCGGCGATTGTGGGACAGCTGGGCGGCGGGGCGCT
>JAOQAA010000506.1 GCA_025963815.1 Capsulimonas sp. | reverse complement strand
TTGCCAGGGATGCTATAATGGAACACAATGACCCAACGACTACGGGAGACTAATTTATGGCCGTGATTAAGTTCGTTCAGAACTACGACGATCTGTCCACGGAACGAGGATATCAGTTTCGCTTACGCAGCGACCATTGCGGCAACGGCTATGAGTCGACCTATCAGGCCAACGGACTGAGCGTCGCGGGCGACCTGCTGCGCGCGGCGGGAGGGATGCTGGGCGGCATCTTCGGCAGCGTCGGCAACTCGACTTATGATATCCAGCGCGCCGTGGGCGGTCCACAACACGACAAGGCGCTGCAAAACGCCGTCAATGAGATTAGCCCTTTGTTTAATCAGTGCCGTCGCTGCGGCCAGTGGCGCTGCAAGGATGTCTGCTGGAACGACCAAAAGGGCTTGTGCAAGAGCTGCGCGCCGTTCCTGGCCGAAGAGATCGCCAGTGCTCAGGCCACCGCCGCGCGCGATCAAGTGTACACCAAGGCGCAGGAAACGGACCAGACACAGGGCGTGAACATGGCTGTACAAGCGACCGCGACCTGCCCGCACTGCGCCGCGCCTTCCGGACCGGGCAAATTCTGCGCCGAATGCGGTGGCGTACTCGCCGCCACCCTCAAGTGCGTCTCCTGCTCCGCCGAAATCCCGTCCTCCGCGAAATTCTGCCCCGAATGCGGCTCACGCCCGCGCGGCTAAATTTCACACGCTCCAAAGCAGGGCGGCTTTCACTAAGCCGCCCTGCCACTCCCCCACCCTACAGATATTCTCCAAAACCGCCGATATGTAGTCAGACTGCTTGCTAGCCAATGCCGTCAATTCTACTGTTATGGCGTCGCAATTGCACTTCGGCGCCCTTATTTGACGAGGGTGAGATGAAAAAATCTTCCGGAGCCATACTCTGCTTGACCACGCTGGCGATTAGCGGCCTGCTTGCGTCTTGCTTCTTCTCGGACGCGAACCACGGCTCCAGCCGTGCGGACGCCGCGCCGCTGGCGCTGCCTGCCACCCACATCCTGGAAGAGTCCGTCCAGCCTGTACTCGCCGTCCCCAATCTCGATCCGAACAAAATTGAGCTCGGCAAAAAGCTGTTTCACGACGGACGCCTTTCCCACGACAACACCATCGCCTGCGCCACCTGCCACAGCCTCGACAAAGGCGGCACGGATCAGGCCGTCCACTCCACCGGTATCGGCGGAGCGCAGGGCGGCATCAATTCACCGACCGTGCTGAACAGCGGCGCGAACTTCGTGCAGTTCTGGAACGGCCGCGCCGCCACACTCGAAGATCAGGTGAACGGCCCCACCCACAATCCCAAGGAAATGGGATCGGATTGGCCGGAAATCATCGGCAAACTGAGCAAAGATGAACAGTATCCGGCGCAGTTCGCGAAGCTCTATTCCGATGGAGTGCAGCCGGCCAATGTCCGGGACGCCATCGCGACTTTCGAGCGCTCGCTGAGCACGCCCAACTCCCGGTTCGACAAATATCTGGCCGGCGACGAAAATATCCTCACAACGCAGGAAAAGCACGGCTATCGCCTCTTCAAAGAATACGGCTGCGTCTCCTGCCACCAGGGATCCAATGTCGGCGGCAACATGTACCAGCAGTTCGGCGTCATGGCGAACTATTTCAAGGACCGCAGAACGCCGGAAACCGACGACGATCAAGGGCGGTTCAGCGTCACCAAGCGTGAACAGGACCGGCATGTGTTCCGCGTCCCCACCCTGCGTAACGTCGCGCTCACCGGCCCCTACTTCCATGATGGAACCGCGACGACTCTTCCCCAGGCCGTCGAAGTCATGGCCAAGTATCAGCTGGGCCGCCCACTGGCTCCGGGTGAGCTCGTGGATATCGTGATGTTCTTACAAACGCTGACCGGCGACCAGAAAGGAAAGTCCTGATGAACGCATCGAACGTAAAAACTATTGCGGGCGGCGTCGCCGTTCTTTCCCTGCTTGCCTATTGTTTCGTCAACACGCGCTCGCTTCCCGTCAGCGCCAACGAGCATGCGGTAAGCGACATCGTACGCATGAAGCAGCTGGATTCACTGGCGACCGAGGAAGTTCTGGAGCTTCGCTTCTCCCTGCTCACGAACTATGACCCGATCGTCGCGACGAACAGTCAATTGACGTCGGCGAAGAGCAATCTGCCCGAAGACATCAAGGCCGTTACGGGCCCCCACGCCAGCCCAGAACTGACGCGGCGCGTGCAGGACTATGTGGCCACGATCGAACGAAAGCAGCAAATGGTGGAGGATTTCAAGTCCGCCAATGCGATCCTGAAGAACTCTCTGGCGTGTCTTCCTAAACTCGCGCAAAGCGTCGTTAATCAGCTTCCCAACAACAATGCGCCGCAGGCCCGTGAGATCGACACGCTGCTGCGGCAGACACTGATCTACCACCTGGGCAGCAGCAAGGAAATCAAAGCGGAGCTGGGACCGCTCACGGAGAAGATCGCGAAGTCACGGAACTCATTTCCGGAAGAGGTTCGGCCGGATGTCGATCTGTTTCTGGCGCACGCCGGGATGATCGTCACGCA
>JAOQAA010000505.1 GCA_025963815.1 Capsulimonas sp. | reverse complement strand
CATGTGGCGAAGTGGTCCATGGTGTTGTTCAGCGTAAAAGTAGAAATGTATCCGGAAACGTCGATATTGCTCTTTTGATCGGCATTCGAGGGACATTTCCAGACGGATCGGACTCCTTTGCCCGACTTCAAATAAGGTTCCAGCGCGGCGCGGAACGTTTGCCCGCCGTAAATCCTGCCCGGCAGATTGTCGTCGTAATCCTGCGCGTACTGCAGGAAGCCCAAACCGATCTGACGCTGGTTGCTGGCGCACATGGTCTGCCGGGCTTTCTCCCGCACCTTTCCGAAGACCGGGAAGAGAATAGACGACAAAACAGTAATTATCGCAATAACGACCAAGAGTTCAATCAGCGTAAATCCGCGCTGCAATTGAACGTAAACCCGATTTCCCATTGACGTTTCCCCTTGAAAGTACTGGTTTTAACATCGGAACACCGGATAGTTTTCTCAAGGGACGGCAAGCGAGTGTTTTTATTGCTTTTGTTGCGACTACAACCAGTGTCGGAAATAGTTTTCATGCAATATTCGCCGCTCGCGGGCGTTTTTGTATCCCTATTATTTCTCGCAGTGATATAGTATTTATACCAGGGGTTGGATCGTTTCACTCATATTTATAATGGATAATTTCTATTTTGGAATTAACGCCAGCAGATCGCTATTCAGCCGCTCTTTGTGCGAAAGAAACAATCCATGCGGCGCGTTCTCGTAGACCTTGAGCGTGGCGTTTGGGATCATCTCCGCCGATTTGCGGGAGGTGAATTCGATGGGGTTGCCGGAGTCGGAATCGCCGTGGATGAGCAGGGTCGGGACGGTGATGGAGGTCATTTCTGCCCGTAGGTCGGTTTCGGCGTTGGTCTGAACGAGCGCGATGGTGGCGCGCGGCGATGCTTCCAGCGCCAGTTGAACAACCCATTGCGTCATTGTTGGCGAGGGCGCGCCGCCGGGGAGGCCCGCGCCGAGGAATGCGGGGGCCAGATCCATCAGATATTGGGGCCGGTCTTGTTTAAGCCGGGCGATGACGCTGTCGAAGACGCTCTGGTCGAAACCGTTCGGGTTCTCCGGTGATCGGCGCAGGCCGGGAGTCGTCGTTGCAATCAAGACAGCCCGGTCAATCTGGTGGGCGCCGTGCCGGTGGAAATAGCGTGTGATGACGCCGCCGGCCATCGAGTGGCCGACCAGAACGACGCTGGGAAGATCGAGATGGTCGATGACCGCCGCGAGGTCGTCGGCGAGCGTGCTGTAGTCGCAGCCGGTCCCGGGATCGTCCGAGCGGCCGCAGCCGCGCTGATCGTAGGCGATGCAGCGCAGGCCATCCTCGACCAGCGCCGTCGTCTGATACTCCCAAATTTTTGCTCCGACAGCCCAGCCATGAACGAACAGCACCGGCTGGCCCGTTCCCCAATCGTAATAGAACAATCGCGTGTTGTCAGTTTCGATGTACGGCATCCAAATACTCCTTTACTTGCGCCATTCGCCAAGGCATTGCAGCACCGAAGCATCTCTTGGCGCCTCCAGCAGCGAAGGGAGAGCTTCTTCGTATCGTTTTCGATAAGGTTTGCTCATCTGATTCTCCACGAACGCGTCGACGGAAGGCTCGCGCCAGGTTTCATACAGCGTGAATACATTTGCGCTCTCCGTACTTTGATTCCAATAACAGTTCACGAAAGCTTCCTCCTGGGCCATGTTCTCAAGCACATGACCGAGCAGCGATTTCCACTCGTCGATGCAGTCCGGTTTGACTTGCAGGCGAACGTAAAATACCAAATGGTTGGCGGCCATGGATCTCTCTCCCTTTGCGGTATGTTTTTGCGTGTCTGCCCTGCATCTTACCGGGGAGAGAGAACGCGCCACAATTACCTCGGAGGTAATGGCGTCGCCACAATCCGTGTGCTATGATACGGCATGACAACCATCATTCCACCCGTGGGCGCATTGCTGCGCGAGTGGCGTCAGCGCCGCCGTATGAGCCAGCTCGACCTCGCCTTTGAAGCGGATGTGTCGTCCCGTCACCTAAGCTTCGTGGAAACGGGACGCGCCCAGCCCAGTCGAGAAATGCTGCTCCATCTGGCCCAGCATCTGGATGTCCCTCTGCGCGAGCGAAATACACTGCTAACAGCCGGCGGTTTCGCCCCCGTATTTCCCGAGCGCCCGCTCACTGACCCCGCCATGGACGCCGTGCGCGCCGTCGTCGATCTGGTGCTCGCGGGGCACGAGCCATTTCCTGCGCTCGCCATTGACCGCCACTGGAACATGGTTGCCTCTAACTCATCCATTGCGTTCTTACTGACGGGCGTTGACGAATCGCTCCTCCATCCGCCCGTCAACGTGCTGCGCCTCGCGCTGCACCCGAACGGCCTGGCGCCGCGCATCGCCAACTATCGGCAGTGCCGCACGCACCTGACGGCGCGCCTCAGGCAGCAGATCGCCGCGACTGCAGATGGTCAATTGATGGAGTTAATGGAAGAAACCAGCGCCTACCCAGAGCCGCCGGGGGCGGCGAACGGGATGGCGGGAGTCGAAGGGGAATACGCGGGCATCGTCATGCCCATGCAGATCGTGACGGACGATGGGATCTTGTCGCTGTTCAGCACGACGACGGTATTTGGATCGCCACTAGACATTACGCTCTCGGAGCTTGCCATCGAAGCGTTCTTTCCGGCGGATGCGCGGTCAGGAGAGATGCTGCGGGGACGCACCATCCCCACACCGAAGTAAACTTCGGTGTGATGTCTTTGTAGTGCTGGCAGAGTAGAAAGATGGCCCTTCCGCCCCAATTCTGGGGAACTAAGAGTGGCCCCTCCGCCCCAATTCTGGGGGACCCGATTTCGGACTACGGCATTTTCCGGTCCCCCAGAATTGGGGCGGAGGGGCAATCCTAATCCAGTGGGGTGAGGATCTACGACAACTCGCTTGATCGCTTTGCGGCGGCTTCGACGGCATCGATGACGGCGATGCGGAAGCCACCGCGTTCGAGGGCGGCGACGGCGGCGATGGTGGTGCCGCCGGGGGTGGTGACGTTATCCTTGAGCTGCATGGGATGCTCGCCGGTCTCCAAGACCATCTTGGCGGAGCCCATCACGGTTTGCGCGGCGAGGGCGCGTGCGGTGGAGCGCGAGAGGCCGGCTTTGACGCCGCCGTCGGTGAGGGCCTCGATCATGAGATAAACGTAGGCGGGACCGGAGCCGGAGACGCCGGTGACGGCGTCCATCAGGCGCTCGGTAACTTCAACCGTCAGGCCGACGGAGCTAAACAAACTGAGGGCGATCTTGAGATGGTCTTCCGTGGCGCTTGTTCCCCGGCAGACGGCGGTGGCGCCTTCGCCGACCAGGCAGGGGGTGTTCGGCATGGCGCGGATGATTGGAACGCCAGGCGCGACGAGGGCTTCCATCGTTTCCACACGGATGCCTGCGGCGATGGAAAGTACAAGCTGGGATGGAGAAATCGTCTGGGTGAGGGCAGCGAGGACGTCGGGGATGATGGCGGGCTTGACGGCCAGCAGGATCAGATCGGCGCCTTGAACGGCGGCGATCAGCGATTCGGCCACAAACGCGCCTTCGCCGACATTCGATGCAAGCTCGCGAGCTATGTGGGCGTCAGTATCGTAAAGA
>JAOQAA010000486.1 GCA_025963815.1 Capsulimonas sp. | reverse complement strand
TCATGGACGAGGCCGCCGCCGGCCGGCCGATCATCGTGGAGGATACGCAGTACGATCCGAGAACGGCGCCCCGCTATGAATCGACTTATCTCGCCGCCCAGTTGCGATCGTTCATCGCCGTCCCGTTCGTGCGGGAAGGGAAATGGATACGCGCGCTGTGCGTATCCATGCGGGAGCCGCATGCGTGGAGCAGAGCCGAAATCGACCTGCTGGCGGCTGTCGCCGAGCGTACCTGGCTCTCCTGGGATAACGCTCGCTGGCACAAGAAAGCGGAGGATGAAGCAAACCAACGCCGGATCATGCTTCAGGACGTGCTTTCCAGCGTCACCGAAGGCAAACTGATCCTGTGCGACAGCGCGGCGGACCTCCCTCATCCGGACGTTTCCGTCGGGGAGATCACCGACATCACCGCGTCCGACATTCGGACCGTCCGATACCGGGCGTGCGAGGCGGCGAAAGCGGCCGGGCTGCCGGACGACCGCGCGGACGACCTATTGACGGCGGTGGGAGAAGCCGGCATGAACGCCGTCGTCCATGCCGGAGGCGGGCAAGGAAGCGTCCACATTACCCCCGAACAAGCCGTACAGGTTTGGATCAAAGACAGCGGCGCGGGGATCTCCCTGGAGAGCATTCCCAAGGCTACGCTCAAACGAGGCCACTCGACTGCAGGAACCTTCGGGCACGGGTTCTGGCTAATGCTCAGCACGGTAGATCGCCTCTGGCTGCTGACCGGAGTAACCGGCACGACCCTGGTTCTGGAACAAAACCCCACTCCTCCCCCACCCTCATGGCTGCAATAGCCCATAAATACGAACTTGCCCCATGCCCATCGTCCGCGAAGTCGTGGTCGCCGAATGCGTCACCATCAGCTTCACCTTCGACCACCGCTACGCCGACGGAGTCCACGGCGGGCAGATGATGCGAAGGTTCCAGAAGATCTTCCTGAACCCCAAGCGGTTTCCGGAGGTGTTTGACACGCCTGCGCCGAAGGCTGAAATTGCTACGTAGACAATGATTAATGTTTGGGATATAGTAAGAGAGACAGGAATGCTCCATTGCGGCTGCAGCCGCTTTCTCCGCCATTTTCCTGCGGGCCTCCCGCCGATTGGCGTTGCGGCTGATAAGGCGCGACGTCTGAAACAGCCATCCCCAGCGACTTCGCCTTCCGGGCGAGGGTCAGAAAGACCGCCTGCGCCGCATCTTCGCCAATTGAACGAACGCCGTCTCGGATTTTTTGTCCACGTACTCACGCAGTAATTGCCAATCGCTCATTCGTGATGGCCTCCTAACATACTCATGTCGTCATTGCACAAGAATTCGCCGTCGTTAAGAAAAATGATTTCGAGAGGGATTTGAGGATAACGCGCCAAAGGCAAAAATAAGAGTCGAAACCGATTATCAGGGTATAATGATGGTGTAGTGTGCTAATCATTCGTTCTTCGCTCTGCCATCCTCTGGTAGTCCGCCACGCTCTTCTTCTCCGCAATACATCGTAATAAAAATCGCTTTACTCAGCCGTTGACCATCACTGATGTCGACGCAGATTTGTCACGCTGCGGTCATCACGACATGTAAGGTGTGGTCGACGCACGCGTGGGCGTCGATAAGCGATTTCAATGCCGTATACTCACGCCGACTTTGGCGCATCGTTCACCGTATCTCGGGAGAATAATTCCATGAGCTTCACATCCAATGTCCCACTGCCGTCGCCCAACGACGTCAACACTGATCTGACCTCACCCAGCCAGCACGCCATGATGCACTTTCTAGGAGTACCTGGCGCCCTGACATCAAGCTGCTCCGATTCCACCAACGCACATGTCCGGGAACTGCTATCGCCCATCACAATCGGCGGAGCGACATTTCATGGCCTCAAGCCTTTTGTAGACCTCGTCGATGATGCTCTTACTGATGCCGATAACGCACACCCAGGCATCCGCGCCGCGCTGCGCTGCGATGGCGTTATTTGCGTAAGGCATCAGCACGGGTTCCCAAATGTTTTCTCCAATCACTCTTGGGGAACGGCAATCGACCTGTTCTTTGGCAACGCCCCTGTTCCGCAAGGCAATCCGACGACGCAAAGCGGCATTCTGGCCCTCGTGTTCCACTTTCACAAACGCGGCCTGTTCTGGGGCGGCGGCTTCCATAAACGCAGCCGCGTCGATTCCATGCATTTTGAGGCCAGCGAAGAACTGATGGCCAAATTGAAAAATGACGGCGATATCTGAATTCAGAACGCCTCCTCATTTCTAAGGCAGAAGGAGAAATTATGGCAACCGCAATCATTCGTACGGTCAATATCGATCCCGCAGATATCGTGAAGCAAAACGCCTTTGCGATCCTGTCGCAAATCCCAGTCAATGATTTTAATGAAATCAAGGCCAAGCTCAACCTGAGTATCCCAGGCGTATTGGGGCAGCAGACGCTCGATAAATTCACGGAATTTTGCGTGGGCAAACTGAACCTGACCGAAGCCGGCGTCAATGCGTTCAAGGATAAGCACGGCTTGGGCAACACCGGCGCCTTGCAAGGCGTCATCGGACCACAGACAGCCGAGGCATTTTTCCAGGAATTGATAAAACAGGCCGATCAGGCCGGCTCTCCGCAGCACATCAATGACGCCGGCGTCGCATTAGTCAAAGAGTTCGAAGGTCTGGCGCTTACCGCCTACTTCGATTCGGTACACGTTTTGACGATCGGCTACGGACACACTGGCTCCGATGTCCATGTAGGAATGCACATTACGGCGCAGGAAGCGGAGACGCTCCTGAGAAAAGATATGCAGGCAAGTGAGAGCAGTGTGCGGCGTCTGGTCCAGACACCTTTGAACTCCAATCAGTTCTCCGCACTGGTGAGCTTGGTATTCAATATCGGCCCAGGAGCCCTGATCAAAACACACCTCGCGGATGATCTTGCAAATGCAGACTTCCCAGCGGCGGCAAACGACATCCTGCGCTTCGACCACGCTGGAGGCCACGTTCTCCCTGGCTTAACGCGCCGCCGGATTGCAGAAAGAAAACTGTTCTTGCTGTAAGAGGTTGGAGCGAAACGTCATCGACAGTTTAGCGGGATACTCTACAGCTTCGCGCCGGCGGCCGTCAAAACCTTGACGACCTCGGCGCGAAATTCGTCCTGCGCGGTTTGCAGCGCCGTTTTTCCGAATTTATTGCGCACGTTCAGATCCACGCCCCGCGCGAGCATCAGAGAAACGATTTCCGCGCTGCTGGAACGCGCGGCGCTGAAGAGCACAGTTTCCTCGGCCTGATCCTGGATCGTCAAATCCGGGTTACGATCGAGAAGTATCTGCACGATATCACGCTTTCCATAGTGCGCCGCCACCATCAGCGGCGTGTCGCCAAAGTCATCCCTGGTATTGATGTCCGCTCCTCGATCTAACAGCATTCGAACGATTTTGGCGCTTTTATGGCTCGCCAGCACCAACGCCGCCCCCTTCGAGCCAGGCGCGTTCACGCGGGCGCCTTTATCCAGCAGCAGTTGAGTGACGGCGATGGCGTTGGCTTCCTCCACCATGTCGCCAAAGTCGACGGCGCGCTGCAAGGCGGTGTAGCCGCCCCAGCCTTGCGCATTGGGGTCGCCGCCTTTATCCAGCAAAAGCCGCACCAGTGGGACGTTCCCAGAATACGACGCCAAATATAAAGCCGTGTCGCCATTCGAAGCCTTGACGTTGGCGTCGGCCCCTCGATCCAGCAGCAGCTTTGCGCAATCGAAGGAGCCGCTCTTGCAGGCGTACATCAGCGGAGTATGCCCATCCTTTTCCACAATTTTGACCTGGGCGCCGCGATCCAGCAGTTTTTGCATGGTCTGCACATCGCCGGCGTCGGCCGCCGCCGCCAGCGGTGTCCTACCGTCCTCATCCTTGCTGTTCACGTCCGCCCTGTACTTCAAGAGCAGAGGGACGGCGGGAGTGACGCCGAGAATGCCGGCGGCGAATAACAGGGCGGTATGGCCGTACTTGTTACGCGCATTCACGTTCGCTCCGTGTTGGAGCAGCAGCGCAATCACGGCGCGCCCCGAGACATCGTCTTCGTCAAACATATCCCGCCCGTGGTCCTCCCGACCTAGCTGAGACCTTATGGCGTCCGATTTCTCCGCAAGAGCCGCCCAAATCAGCGCGGTAAAACCATCGTTATCTTTCGCGTTGACAGAGGCGTGGCGCGCGAGCAGCAAAGTCACCAGGGCGACATTTTCACTCTGCGCCGCACACATCAGCGCCGTCTCCCCATCAGGATCAGTCACATCGACGTCCACACCTTGCTGGAGCAAACGCGTCGCGGTCTTTTTGTCGCCGCGTCGGACGGCGTCAATGAAGTCGCCGTTCTGCTTGATCTCTTGCGCCACCGTCGCCTTATCTTTTGGCGTGGATTGCGCGGCGCATATCACGCCCAGCATCAGAACGAGTCCAAGAGACAACCCATTAAAATATCTTCGTTTCATCATGATTTTGATTTTTACCCTCCTTCCGCCGCTTCTCTCTTTTCGCCCATTCAATCTCTAAGCCAAAGTAAAGGCCAAGCCAAGTCATTACGACCAAGCCGCATATTGAAAAAAAGCCGATTTCTAATCCTAGAGTTTCATTGAATCCGGAAGGGTTAGCTATCTGTTCTCATAGCAACACAATGGCGAGGCCGATCAGAAACCAGCACCATCGCCCACGCGAACAAAGCTATACCCATCTTTTGTTAGTGAATATTCAAGGCGGCAATCTCCAGCCATATTGCTCAAAGTACGCGTATACCTCTTAAAATGCGTTACCGCGCGGCCCAATTCCTTGGTCAGCAGCATGCGCGGCTATTATATTGACTGGGTAGGCTTGGCGGAGAGAGCAATAGGCATGAGGCGGCGTTAAGTGGGGCGGTGGAGCAGGAGTCGGGGCATCTTGGCGGTTCTATGCGAGCGTCTTTAGATAGCGCATTTCGTGGAACTCAAAGCCGTTCCGGAGGTCGGACTTGGTGGTTTTGGTGGGGGTCCAGTTCCGGCGCTCGTAAAATCGGCGTGAGCTCACATGGGAGATCAGGATCCAGAGGGTTGCTTTGCCGTATCCCGATTCCAAGAGAAACGCGAGACCCTGTTCCAGAAGCGCCGAACCGGCGCCCTTTCCCATGCAATCGGGATCGATGTAAAGCGAATGCAACTCGCCAGCGTCTTTTTCGGCGTCCCCATCCCAGCAAGGGCCGACACTGCAGTGGCCGACGATTTCCCCAGCGATCTCCGCAATGAATGTCGCCATCTTCTCATTATCCGCCGACAAAATTCCGGACCAGATCTTCGTGCGTGTCTCAACGGAGAGCGCTTCGAGCAAGTCCGCCGGCAGCTGTCCCCGGTAGGCGTGACGCCAGGATTTGACGTGGAGAGCGGCGATGGTGGGAGCATCGCCCGGGTTCGCGGGCCGGATGGCAATTTTTTCCATAGTGTTCATAGGTGGCGATGTTGTCGAGGCGGATCTTGAACGTAATATTTCCCAATCGCCGACAGCGCATCAGGAGCGCCAGCGAAAGCAAACGAGCTATGGCAATATTATATCGCATATCGGGCCGTTGGCGACATATCCGGCTCTCAAACACAAGTTCGGCAGCGGCCGCTTTATTCTGGCGACAGTCTGGAGCGCTCTTGCAGATTAAGCATTGTCTTCCTTCTTCCAAGGATAGAAGTTATAGACGAGTCCACGCCACTCTCCATACTGCTCGAAGTACGCGTACACCTCTTTGTCCGTCACCGGCCGTCCCAATTCTTTTCCCAGCAGGGTTCGCGCCCAGCTGTCGACGTTGACGTGGGCGGGTTTGCCAAGATAAAGCATCAGGCACGCGGCGCCATAGGGGCCGACGCCGGGAAGCGAGAGGAGGCGCTTGCGCAGGGCGTCGGCGGTTTGGGATTCGTCTTGCCAGGCTTCGATATCCAGGGCGCCGCCGGCGATGTCGGTCGCGATCTTGTGGACATAGGCGTTGCGATAGCCCATGCGGGCGAGGGCGGCGAACTCATCGAAGGGAACGGCGGCGATCTGCTGGGCCGTGGGAAAGGCGCGGCGTTCGGGGGCGCTGGGCAGCGGCGAGCCGAAGTGCTCCGCAAGCCGATCCGTCATGGCGATGGTCTGAGTCCAGGTGGTGTTCGAGGTCGCGATCACTTTGACGGCGTCTTCGAACAGCGAGGAGCCGCGCAGCATTCGGCCCTGAACGGCGGTGGGAATATGCGCGAGTTCGGGGCGCGTGAGGCAGTAGGCGTGGAACTGGTCGATCGGCAGGTCGAGCTGGAGCATGCGTCGGACAAGGGAGAGAATTTCGGATTCGTCGCCGCCGTCCACATCAATGAGAATCTGTCGCTCGTCCGCGCGGATTTGCAGCTGGACGACTTCGCCTGTCGAAAGATGTTCGACGCGTTCCAGAGTTTGGCTGTCTTCGTCCCAGTGAAAGGGAGTAAGGCGGCGCCAGCCGTGGGAGGAAATGGTTTCCATAAACGAGAAGTCCGTGGGGACAGGAATATTCAAAGGCATGCTTGTATTATAGCCAATCTGACGCCCGGCGGCTTACGGTCCCTGAGGTAGAATAGCGCTATGGAAAACAAAGCGGGTACGTGGCGGCTGGCGTGGCTGGTTCTGGGGCTTCTGTACTTTATCTTCGGCTTCACTTACAGCGTGATCCAACCTCTGGGAGCGGCGCCAGACGAGCCGGCGCACATGCAGTACATCAAGTTCCTGGTCATGGAGCATCGGCTGCCGGTCTGGGCTCCGCCGCAATACGCGGAGGGCGGCTATGAGACGCAGCATCCGCTGTTTGCTTACGCCGTGGAAAGCATCCCATACGCCCTCACTGGATCAATGGCGGAAAACATGCGCTGGCAAGTCTCGCGCTGGTTCGTACTCGCTCTCGCCGGAACCCTACTCTGGATGTTCGCGCGGCGCCTCGCGAAGCAACTGTTCCCAGACGAGCCTCTGGGCGAAATGTCGCTGGTCGCCTCCATCTGCTTTGTGCCGCTCACATTCATGTATCTGGGGCATCTCAATCCCGATATCTGGGTGCTGACGATCAGCTGCGCCGGGTTTTACCTTGCGTCGCGCCTGTACGCCGACGCCGATCCGCCGAACTGGCTTCCCTGGGCGGCGGGCGCGCTGGCGGGGATCGCAGCGCTGACGAAGCTCAATATCCTGCCGATCGTGCTCGTGCTGCTCGCCGCCCAGTGGCTGCGGCCGGGCGCTCCGCGCTCGGAGCGTCTGCGCGGCGTGGGGATCATCGCCGGCCTCGATTTGATCATCGGAGGCTGGTGGTATGTCCGAAACGCCATCCTTTACCATTCGCCGCTGATCCACACAGCCACGCATATGGGCACGGGTCTGGAGCTGGCGCAGCGCGCTGGGGCGCACGGAGGACCGCCGCAGGGCATTTTCCGTACGGCGCTCTGGACGCTGCAGAATACGTACATCAGCACCTGGTTTCAGCCGGAATGGCTGCCTTACGGATGGGCGCTCGCCTTTCTCGCCGTCTCGGCGATCTTGATCGTTCTCGCGATTGTGGGATACGCACGCCGCCAGCCTGCCGACGACGTTGTGGACACAGACACGAATGACGAAACGCCCACGTCGGTGAACGGCCTTCGGTTCCTCGCCAGGGCGGCGGTACTAACAATCGCCTTTGTCTTGATCGGCCAGCAAAGCGCCTTCTGGACCGTGGACGTCGAGCTCAACATGGGCGGCCGCTATATGCTCGCCGCGCTGCCGGCCATCGCCATCGCGATTAATTTAGGCGTCGCGCGGATGGGCGGAGCCGTTCGGAAGAGCACCTGGGGCGCCTGGATCGCCACGCTGATCGTCGCGAATTTCCTCGCCATTCAGCAGGTAGTGTTTGTGCTCACCCCGCAGTTTCATCCCGGCTGGAAGATGTTTGACTTGCTGGGATAGATTGATTTTTAGCAGCTTGACAGTTCACGAATCCGTACACGTTTTGTACACGCAGCCCTGGTAAAACGTCGTCACGCTTCACTCTTCGAAGCGCAAAGTTTACCCGGAGGCGAAGAATGAAACGTTTTATTGTGAGTTGTGTCGCGGCAATGGCGCTGTCGGCGCCACTATTATCCCATGCGGCGGAGCCCCCTGCGTCGGGGCCGGTAGTTGTCGAGGTTGCGTCGTCCATACATAATATCAATGTGATGGGGAAATCGAAGCCGGCCATGCCGCCGGATGTGCACATCCCCGTCAAGCGCAATATCGTGCGTGGATACGTCCGGGATTCCCAAGGCCATCCCCTGCGGGGCGCGATAATCGGTGTACGGTCGTCGGCCATCGGCAGCGCGTACTCGGGGGCGTCGGCCAAGACCGACGCCAAGGGTTATTATGAGGTCCGGGCGCCGTGGGGGGCGGCGAGTTTCTACTGCGCCGGCTACACCGTCGATTACGGCGACGGGATCGCGGCGATGGGGCTATGCCCGGCGGACGGAGAGGCGGAAGGCTTCGCCACGGCGAACGGCGCGGTGAAGAACTGGGTGCTGCTCCCCTATGGCGTCGCAGACCCTGCGGGCATGCAGGACAATCCCAAGTATTCCGGCAACTACTTCGGCGGGACGGTCATCATCGGTTACAGCATCGACGCCGATTCCGGCAACCCGAGCTCCAAAGCCCTGCCGGCGAAATCCCGGATCGAACTGACCTTCACTCCCACAAGCCCGATGATCGACGGACGCAAGGGCCGAACAATCGTCGTTCGCAGGACCGTGGGAGAAGAGTGGGATCCCAGTCTCTACCTCAACAATATCCCAGTCGCCGAGTATCGCATCAGCGCCAAGCTCGTGGACGGCGGCCCACTGCGCATGCGGGAAACCGGAATGTATCGCGATACGGCGTTCGGCCTGGATCCCAAAGAAGCCACCGGAGAGGCGACGTTTCTTTTGAAATCATACGGCGCCAAACCCGGCATGGTCACGGCCGCGCATGGGCATTGGCAGGAAATGCAGATCACGCTGGAGCGTCCGTAGCATAAAGAGAGCCCTCGTCGGTCACGAGGACTCTCTACCAGCCGACACGAGAGTGCCCGGCCGCTCTATTTCTGACGCTTTAGACAAAGCGTACGCCGTAGCGGCCGCAGATCTCCAGCACGACGGCCATATCCGGCGGCCCGGCGGGAAGACGGCTGAGTTCTCCGAACATGTTCTCCGCGCCGGCGCCGGGCGACACGATCAGGATTGTTTTAACCGGGACTTCTCCCGCCGTGATCCAGGTGTGGGGGATATTGCGCGGCAGGAACACGGTCGTCCCCGCCGTGGCGACCACGGATTTCCCGCCCACGGTACAGGCAAGACTTCCCTCCAGAATATGAAAGACTTCATCTTCATTCTCGTGAACGTGCATGGGGATGCCGACGCCAGGCGGGTTTGTCTGCTCGATCATCAGCAGCGAACCATTGGTATCCTCCGACGAGAGCCGGATATTCTGGGCGTCACCCAGGATATTGAGAATGCGGCCCTCGCCGGGGCCAAGAACTTTCGGGGTCATGTGATTGAGTTCCTTTCTTTCAGCGCCGGTGTGGGAACTTTGTCCGGCGGGCATGCGCTATCTTACACGGCCCGTATGACCTATCATGATAAATACGCGTTCATCATGTATCAACATTATATCAAAAGAAGCGAGTTGACATAATCGCCCTTCTGGCGCCATAATAAGCAAGTATTCACTCTGACATTGACGTTAGATTTCGGCTATGCAGCCACGTACTGAAACCCTGTCCCCCAGACGCTTGTGGGGCGACTGGTTTCATTGCGTGGCTTTTTTTGTTTGCG
>JAOQAA010000106.1 GCA_025963815.1 Capsulimonas sp. | reverse complement strand
TTTTTTTCAGTCTGGTGCAAGACGATGAATACGTCCTTTGCAATGTTTCTCATTCCCGCCGCGCTGCTCGGGACGATGATAGCCCCAGTCGCCGCGCAAGCCGCCCCGACGCATCACCACAGCATCAACGGGCGTGAGCATCAGCAGAACCACCGGATCTATCAGGGCGTGCGGCACGGCAGTCTCACCCCGCGCGAAGCCGCGCAGCTCGAACGGCGCGAAGCGAACCTTCGACGTCAGGAATACCACGCGCGTCTTTCCGGCGGCCGGCTGACCACGCGGGAGCGGGCACGTCTTCAGCGCAAAGAAAATCACGTCAGTCAGACGATCTACCATCAGAAGCACGATCGCCAGCATCGATAATCGTTTGTGCTAAGCAGATGCGAAAAAACCAGAACGCCCTTATGACGGGCGTTCTGGTTTTCGTTTGCGGGTCGGAATTGCTTTATTTCTCGCTTGTTGTTCTGACGCCTTCACGCATGGGACTGGCGTTGGAAGCAATCGCGGTAATTTCATGAGAGTGATGGCGAATCCAGGTCGTGCGAATTGGCAAAATCACGAGGACTAGAAGTATAATAGTAAGGGGAATAACGCACCCGACGCATCCTACACATCCATTTCTTCCGAGAGGCAGCAGGCAGCCCAATGTCTCAAATCTCCTTTGCTGGTGGCCGAACGACAAAGAGGCATACCCCTTGGGAGCTGCGCGGAAACATTGAGCGAAAACCACAGAATTGGGAATACTAAATCTACCCTTGGCCTCCGGCGGGAGAGCCTCTTCGATTTTCATTTGAACTGAGAGAAGTATCCTTTGAGCAATGAACCCGATGAGATCACGCAGTACTCTCATGTCGGAGCGGATGCGTCTTCCGATTCTGCCGCAGCTTTGCGTTTTGCCGCTGATGCGCTTCCCGTGCTGATCGCTTATGTCGATTCGACGATGCGCTATCGGTTCAACAACCGCGCCTACACGACGTGGATCGGTCGGCCGCACCACGAACTGACCGGCCGGCATATGCTCGAAGTCTTGGGGCCTCAGGTGTTTGAGGCGGTAAAGCCAAACATTGAGGAAGCTCTGGCGGGCGCCTCCAGCACCTACGAGCGGGAATTGACGTGGCCCGACGGCCAAACGCGCTTTACGCGCGGCTCCTATGTTCCCAATGTCGCGCCGGACGGTCAAGTGCTCGGCTTCGCCATCCTGGCGCTGGATCTGACCGACCATCGGCGCACGGAGGCTCATCTGGCGGAAAGCCAGCAGCGCTTCAAATCCCTCTTCGATTATCACCCCGACGCCATTTACTCCCTCGATCTGACCGGGCGCTTTCTGAGCGCCAACACCGCCTGCGAAAATTTGACTGGATACGATGCGGACGAACTGATGGAGAGATCCTGCACATCCCTGATCGCGACGGAAGATCTGGAGCGTACGCTGGCGCACTTCCACACTGCGACTGAGGGCCAGGCGCAGCATTATGAGACCGTGATCATCCATAAACTCGGCGTGCGTGTCGCGATCTATGTGACTAATGTCCCGCTGGTCGTGAACGGCGTTGTAATCGGCGTCTACGGGATCGCGGAGGATATCTCCGATCGCAAGGCGACGGAACAGGCGCTCAAGCAAAGCGAAACACGCAAGGCCGCGATTTTGGATGTGGCGATCGACTGCATCATCACGATGGATGCAGAGGGCACGATTCTGGAGTTCAACCCGGCGGCGGAGCAGACCTTCGGTTATCTCCGCGAGGACGTGCTGGGCCGTTCCATGCCGGAATTGATCGTGGTCCCCACGCGTGATGGCGAGAGCGAGAAGGATTTCCAGAGTTCTCTGGTAGCGGGATCTGGCGGAATTGTGGGCCGCCGGCTGGAGATGACCGGTTTGCGCCGGGGCGGCGCGGAGTTTCCGATCGAGATCGCGATTATTCCAGTCGCCGTGCAAGGCGAAACGATCTTTACGGCTTATCTGCGCGACATCAGTCGCAGCAAGTTTGCCGAAGCTGCGGAAAACCGTCTGCGCCGGGAGATTGAGGCGGGAGAACTGCGCCAGCGCGCTTTTCTGCGGGAGATTCTCGCGAGCGTGACCGAAGGGAAGCTGCGCCTGCTGGACAGTTTGGATGAACTGCCGGAACGGCTGCCGCGCATGCTGGAAACGGTTCCTCTGGTTGCTTCCAGTGATATGCGTTTGCTCCGGAACGCCGCGAAATCGGCTGCCCTGGAGATCGAGTTCAGCGATCTGCGCTGGCAGAACTTGATCACCGCCGTTTCGGAGGCGGCCATGAACGCCATCGTGCACGCAGGCGGCGGGGTGGGGAAGGTATTCGGCGATACGGCGGACAAAGTTCAGGTGTGGATTGAAGACGAGGGCGCAGGGATCCTGATGGAAAATCTCCCGAAGGCGACCTTGGAGCGCGGCTGGACGACCGCCGGCAGTCTCGGCCATGGTTTCTGGCTGATGCTCCAAACCGTGGACCGCATGTACCTTCTCACCGGTCCCACCGGCACGACCATCGTTCTGGAACAGGACCGCATTCCTCCGCCGCCCGCATGGGCGATGGACGCGATGTAGAAAGATAGGGAAGACTAGATGCGCCTCCTATCCTCCGTGCCGTGTTTCGTCGCGTTCGTCACTCTGTTTTTTGTAAGCGGCGTCTCTGCAAACGCAGTCCACGGCCATCCGCCGCCTCTGCCTCGGGCCGCCGTCATGGCGAACGCCACCCTGATCACCTGGGCGCCCAAACAAGCGCTTCCATTTATTATTCTTGGGAACAAGATTTATACGTCCGCATTGACGCCGGTGATGTCGCTACCGGACGATATGGGCGGTGTGGAGTACGCACGGTGGAACGAGACTGGAGCCCGTGTGCTCGTGGGCGATAAAGAGATACTTGTTTTGATCGATTTTCCGCATCGGCGCGTGCTGCATGTATGGCCTCAGACGACCGATGCGTGCTGGACCAGTGAAGGGATACTGCGTATTTCCTTCAGCGCCTCTGGAGAATACACACTGCAGGTCGGAAGCCAGGAGGCGGCGCTGCCAAAGCATATGCAGGTCCAGGCGACGACGGATGATGGATCTTGCTTGCTTGGCTGGAAATCACAACCCTCGGTGAACGACGCTCCGGCGCATCTGAACGCGGCTCTTCTTTTTCGCACGCATGGAGCGAAGTTTATCCTTCGTCCTATACACTCGATCCGGTGGGATGTCGGATCGAAAAACCCATATGGAGATCGATTGGTGGCGGCGGGGCGTGAAATGGTAATTTCGGCGGGAG
>JAOQAA010000103.1 GCA_025963815.1 Capsulimonas sp. | reverse complement strand
TGATCCACAAACACTTTCACAAATTCAGCGGCTGGCCGACGCCGCCTGCGCCAATGACCGCGTGATCGGCCTGGGTGAGGGACAGCACCTCTGGGCCAAAGCAGTCTCGGGGATGGATGTTTCGACGGAAGGCCTCGGCGTTTATATCCCGCTCCACACCGCCGACGCCCTTGTCGGAGTGCTCCATGTCGGCCCCCGCGCCGACGGACGCCCTTACTCCGCGCTGGAAGAGCGTCTAATCCTGACGCTCGCCAATCACGCCGCCGTCGTCATCGCCCGCGATCTTCTGGCGCAGCAGGCATCCGAGGCCACGGCGCTGCGTGAGGCTGACACGCTCAAGGACGCTCTCGTCTCCCTAGTGTCGCATGAGCTGCGCACCCCTCTCGCCGCCATCAAAGCCTCCGTCAGCGGCCTGCTTCAGCCGGACGCGGTGTGGAGCCATGACGCCCGCCAGGAAGCGCTGATCGCCATTGACAGCGAAGCCGACCGCCTCAGCGGCGTCGTGAATAATCTGCTGGATCTCTCGCGCCTAGAAGCGGGCGCTTGGCTCCCGCGCAAAGACTGGTGCGACCTCGCCGAAGTCGCCGGGACCGCCTTGGATCGCCTGCCCGCGTCCGAAGCGTCCCGCGTCACTCTGGACACAGAGGACGATCTGCCGCTGGCGTCAGCCGACTACACACAGATCGCTCTCGTCCTGACCAATCTTCTGGAGAACGCAATCAAGTACACGCCGCCGGCAAGCCCGATCCAGCTCACGTTAAAATCAAGCAGGGACGGATCGGAGCTGGGCGTCCTGACAACCGTGCGCGACTTCGGCGCAGGGCTGGCGCCTGGCGAGGAAGGGCATCTTTTCGAGCGCTTCTACCGTGGCCAAACGCATCAGGGCGGTCCTATCCACGGCACGGGCCTGGGCCTCGCGCTCTGCCAGGCAATCGTCCTCGCGCACGGCGGCCGCATCTGGGCGTCCAACGCCCCGGTCGGCGAACCACGCGGCGCCGTCTTTTCATTTTTTCTGCCGAAGGGGTAATTTGCGTTGTCCAAAACGACCGACAAAGCGACAATTTTAGTCGTCGACGACGAGCCGGAGATCCTGCGCGCCGTCCGCGCCGGCCTGCTCGCCCAGGGCTATCAAGTCCAGTCCGCCATGAACGGCGAGGAGGCCCTGCGCTCCGCCTCCAACGCCGCGCCGGACTTAGTTATCCTCGACGTCATGCTGCCCGGCGAACTCACGGGCCTGGAAGTCTGCCGCCGCATCCGAGAATGGAGCGACGTTCCCATTTTGATGCTCTCCGCTCTCGGCCAGGAGCGCCAGAAAGTCGCCGCCTTGGACATGGGCGCCGACGATTATCTCACCAAACCCTTCGGTATGGACGAGCTCACCGCCCGCGTCCGCGCTGCCCTGCGCCGCCGCCGCGCCGCCGCCCCCACCCCGGAGCCAGCAAACTTCACCTGGGGTGATGTCACGTTAGACTACGCCCGCCGCCTCGTCACGAAGGGCGATACGGAGGTCAAGCTCACCCCGCTCGAATACGATATCCTGCGCTTCCTCACTCAGAACGCCGACCGCGTCGTCACCCATCGCCAATTACTCGCCAACGTCTGGGGCGCCGAATACACCGAAGACACCCAGCTCCTGCGCGTTCATGTCGGTCATCTGCGCCGTAAAGTCGAGGACACCCCTGGCCGCCCGCGTATGATCGTGACCGATCCGGGGGTAGGATATCATATTCGGACAGCCGATTGAATTGCTGACGGTAAGGAAATTGTGTACGACAACGCGCTTTCCGAACGAAAACACCGCCATAAAACTGATCTATTGGGAGTTAATCGAGCGACAGATGTGGTCCATGATGTCGCGGATGGCTTTATCCCGTTGATCCAGCTCCTGAACGCCCAGGAGTGAGAACGATCCGATCTGGGTCAGAGAGGCGAGGCCATGAACGGTCGACCAGGCGAACAAAGCGTCCGAGGTCAGTTCGTTCTCACTGGCGTCGGTTTTGATTACCCGAATGGCCTCCTTGAGAAGCGAAAACGCCTCGGTCGCGCGTGCGAAGAGGTAAGGATGCTCTTTGAGATCCGGGAGGGGCGTGCCGAACATCAGACGATATTGGAGAGGATGCTGCATCGCAAACTCCAAATAGGCTCGCCCGATCGTTTCCAGCGCGCCGCGTGGATCGCCGTCTCCGATGGCCGCTTTCAAATACTGCGTGAAGCTTGAGAACGCCCGCTCCATAACTTCGGCCAGAATGTGCTCCCGGCTGGGAAAATGCTTGTAGGGAGCCTGGTGAGAGACGTTGAGTCTGCGGGCCACTTCACGCAGGCTCAAGGCTTCCAAGCCGTTTTGACTGATGATCCGCAGCGCTTCGGCGACACACTCCTCGCGAACATCGATTTTCTCTTTCACTACGGCCTTCTTGAGAGGAACGGATGGCATCTTTCGTGGTATCCCTCCATGGAGTTCATCGGTCTCCAGAAGTATACCATCTCCATTTCCTCATGTTGGAAAACATCGTCCGAATTCCGCCAGCAGCCTGGGATTGCCCTTCAGACGAAGCGCCCTCGTCACGAGCATCCACGCCAGACTGTGCTTCTTGGCGAGGAAGCCGAGCCAGGCCGTCGAATCTACGGTGATACGCAGATCGGCCCGTCCGACCAAACCGCTCTGGATGTCCAGTGTCTGATCGGCGATTGTCATTGTTACCTCCAGGGTTTCTTTGCCAGTGAATTGAAAGTGATAGGCGGCGCGGACGCCCTTCGACTGACCTCTCTGGAACACAAGCGGCATGGTTCCCATGAGTCGCTTGACTGTGGGCGGCATGACGCCGCTCCGAATGCGACGAACCGTTTTGTGCGGAAAGCGCTTCGTCACATGGCTCTCGGCGTCCGTCCCCGCGACCACATACACCGGCTCGATCTTTTCCTGAAGCGGGCTCAGAATACGGCGAATGAAACCGCTCTTGTCTGTCAGAAAGGGACCGATGACATCCTCCCCTGCGGGACACACGGCCAGACAGTACGCCGATTTATAATTTGCGCCAAAAGA
>JAOQAA010000430.1 GCA_025963815.1 Capsulimonas sp. | reverse complement strand
GCCGAGCATCTTTATGTCGCGGACGTGCGTAAGATGAAGTCCGAGGAGCGGCTGCTGCTCAGCACACTGCAGGGAATCGTCAACCGTACTCAGCCGCGCATCTACTTGATCTTCCGTGATAGCGACGAGTTCTGGCTCAAAAAATTGCAGGAGCAGGGGACGACCGGTAAACCGATCAAAGTTCGGCGCCCGCTTTCGCTTCTCACAACATTCAAAGACGACTACAATGGCGCTGTTGTTACAGACCCAAATGTGTATGTCAGCCCGCACGTGGCTGTGGACATTGCCGGTTTGGAGGATCAGGTCGTCGCCACTCCGGAACTGGCGGAGCGGCTGAAGCTGAATATCAAGACGGATCTTCGCGGGAAATTCAAAGACAACGCCGCCGCCTATCGGTATGTCCGCACGGATCTGCTTCCGCGCCTTAATCCTTATCTCTCGATTTCTTTGGATGCTCCTCTGGACTCCGGCGCCATCGATCAGATCGTCGCCGCACGCGGTCAGGCGCTCTGGGTGACGGGGCCGAAAGAACAGGACAAACCCGGCGCCAATGAAAACGCCGAAGTCGCGGAAATCGAAGCCATCTTCGCGGAAATGCCGCTGAACTCGGTTGTACGCGGCTATTGGTACAGCGGCGGTGACAGCAACGGCCTGGACGAAGGTCCCGGCGTTTCCCTGGCGTCGCGCTTCGGCAAAGTCACAGTCGTCTCTGACTATGTGTCAAACTTCACTGTCTTCAGCGGGGCGCCGGTGAAGACCTACAAGCAGAAGCGCAATCCCGCGCCGCGCCTCGACGTTTCTAAAGTCTATGTGGCGGTAACGGTTTCCGACGGCGACAACCTCTGCACGTGGGAGAATAACTTCCAATCGTACTTCAACGACCCACTGCATGGAACGTTCCCGATCGGCTGGGGTATGGGACCGACCCTGCTCGATGTCGCGCCGAACATGGTCCAATGGTATTACGACCACGCCACGCCCAACGATGAGTTCCTCTGCGATGTCAGCGGTGTCGGCTACATCTATCCTCCGGACTGGGCGAAGGCGCTGAAGGATCGCGACGGCGCGCTGAGTTCATTCTTCGGCTGGACGGCGAAGTATATGGACATGCTGGATATGAAGTCGATCCGGCACATGAACGTCCGCGCCTCCGACATTGTTGAAATGGGCGTACAGCTTCCGAACACGAAGTTCTTCGTTCCTGATTATGGCTTCGCCGGCGAAAAGGGCTACAACGCCATGACCTACACGCTGCCCACCGGGCAGTCGGTCTTCCGAACCGTGACCGGAGGCAACCCGCGTGAGATGGCCGGGCAGATCAAGGATCGCGTCGGCGCTCAGCGCCCGGCGTTCGTAAACGCCTTCATGGTGAACTGGGGGAACAGCCTCGGGGATATCAAGAAGGGGCTGGACGACCTGGGGCCGAACTACGTGGCGGTGACGCCTTCGCAGCTCAACGACCTGTACAATCAGGCGAAGGCAGTGGGGCTGGCGAAGTAAGTCATCCCTATTCCCCCGGCGCTAAAGCGCCGGGGGAATAGGGCTCACCGCCACCAAAATCCTCTCCGCCATCTCTCGTTTGCTCATCTTCGGCAGCGGTGTTTGTGCGCCATCCCGCGAAATTAGCGTCGCGATATTCGTATCGGCGTCAAACCCGGCGCCCGCCGCTGTGATATCGTTTGCGACGATCCAATCCAAGTTCTTCCCCTGCAGCTTCTTATTTGCGTTCGCCAATAAGTTCTCGGACTCCGCCGCGAAGCCGACCAGTGTCTGATCTGGCCGTTTCGACTTGCCAATCCACGCCAGAATATCTTCGTTTTCCACAAGGGCGATCGTCGGCGCCGAGCCGTTCTTCTTGATCTTCTGAGGGGAAATCGTTTCTGGGCGATAGTCAGCCACTGCGGCGGCGGCGATGATGATGTTCGCAGTTTGGACGTGCGCCTGGACGGCGTTCATCATCTCCCGGGCGGTCTCCACTGGGATGGTTTGGACGCCGATGGGGGCGGGAAGGGCGGTTGGACCGGAGATGAGGGTTACGGCGGCGCCGAGGCGGCGGGCGGTTTCGGCGAGGGCGTAGCCCATTTTTCCGGAGGAACGATTGGTGAGGTAGCGGACAGGATCGATCGGCTCGCGGGTTGGGCCGGTGGTGATGAGGACATGCTTGCCGGAAAGGGGCTGTGATCCGCGCAGGACGGATTGGATAGCGGCTTCGATCGTCACGACGTCAGCCATTTTGCCGACGCCCTCCGTGCGGCAGGCCAGCATTCCAGTGACGGGCTCAATGAACTGGTATCCGTACTTCGAAAGGGTTTCAAGGTTGGCCTGGGTCGCCGGGTTGTTCCACATGCCGGTGTTCATGGCGGGCGCCAGCAGTATGGGGGCGGCGGTCGCCATGACGGTCGCGGTGAGCATGTCGTCGGCGAGGCCGTGGGCGAGGCGGGCGATGCAGTTCATGGAGGCGGGGACGATGGCGATCAGGTCGCAGTTACGCGCGAGCCAGATGTGTGCGATCTCGCCGGGAAACGGTTCGTCGAAGGTATCGATGGGGCACGGGTGGCCGGTGAGGGCGGTAAAAGTGGCGGGACCGACGAAGCGCGCGGCCTCGGCGGTCAGCACAGGGTAAACGTCAACACCGCTCTTGACGAGCTTGCTCGCAAGGTCCGCCGCTTTGTAAGCGGCGATCGATGCGGTGATGCCCAGGACGATACGCTTGGGCCTGATAAGATCATTCATCGATTTGCACCAAGAGGCGCGGCTCCCGAGGGCGCTGGATCCGGCAGTGCCGGGCAAGGAGAATGGCGCGGATCGCTTCCACGGCGTCCGGCACGGTATCGTTGGTGACGGCGTAATCGTAGTAGTCGCGCTGCGCCAGCTCGCTGTGGGCGTTCAGCAGGCGCTTTTTGATGGCGTCCTCGCTTTCACTTTTGCGGCCGCGCAGGCGGCGTTCCAGCTCTTCAATAGACGGCGGCTCTAGAAAGATCAGGACGGCGTCGGAAAGCTTTTTCTTGACCGCGAGACCGCCCTGAACATCGATCTTCAGAATGATATCCACCCCCTGCTGACGCTGTTCCTCCACCCATTGGCGCGGGGTGCCGTACCAGCTGTCGTGGACTTCGGCGTACTCCAGAAACTCATCCCGGGAAACCATCTCATAAAATTCGGCCGAGCTGACGAAGAAGTAATCCACGCCGTTCTCCTCCATGGAGCGGCCGCCGTCTTTGGGGCGCGGGGCGCGGGTCGTTACGGTGACGGCTTTGCGGACGGGGTGGGAGCCGCCGGGCGTCATCAGGAGGATGTCGAGAACGGTGTCCTTGCCGACGGCGGAAGGGCCGGAGACGACGACCAGAAGGCCGGACGATGCTTTGGCGACGGTCATGGATTTAGTCCTCTTCCGCTTCGTCGTCGCTTTCGGGCGCCATCGGACTGCCCGCGAGGCGCTTGGCCAGAGTTTCCTGGGAAAGCGCGGAGGTGGCGAGATTTCCGCCTTCAAGGAAGATCAGGCTTTTGGTCTTGCGGCCCTGAGTGGCGTCGATTAGACGGCCTGCCTTACGAAATTCTTGGACGAGGCGCCGCATCGGCGCGGAATCGCTGGAAACGAGGGCAATGACTTTGTCGATAATGACGTAATTGTAGAAGCCGACATTGAGTGCAACGGGCTGCATGCGTAGCTCCTTAACGAAGTGACCGGAAATAGAGATGGAGTTCGCGCCAAACAGGCCGGTCGGCGTCAACCGTGAAAATCGCTGATTGAAAGAACGCTGACAGATTATAGCATGGCTGGAATCACGGAGTCAAGAGATTGCGCTTGCTTGCTATGCTCTGATTTTACAATAAAATCAGAGCATTGTCTTTCTTGGTCCGGCTAGCTGAATGATCGGACGAGGTTCAGGTTTCCGTCACTGCCGTATACCAGAAGCAGGGCGCCGTCAGGGGAAGGCTCCGCGTTGCGGATCGTCGAGACGAGGCGCTTTGGAGAGAAAAGGCGGCCCTTGCTGTTCACGTTATAGAGAGTATTCTCGTCCATCGAAACGGCGATCCGTGAACCGTCGGGAGCGACGCTCACCAGGCTTGGCCGAAAAAACACTGGGCCTCCGGATCGCAGGTATTCTTTTCCTGTATTGTCCAGCAGAACCAGCTGACGCTGCTCCACAACACGGTCTCCTTGGACGATATTCTGCACGTAAGTCAGGGCGACGTAGTGTCCGTCGGCGGTGATCCGTGCGCGGAGGCGGGAAGTATCGCCGCCGAGCGAATATGACCACAAGGGCGTCCCGTCTCCGCCGCGTCGCCACATATAAAGCACGCCGTCGCTATGATGAATATTCGAGTAGGAAACGCCGATGATGGACTGCCCGTCCTGGGAAATCTGCGCATCAAAGAGACGGTTCATGACCGCGCGGCGCTGGGCGGTGTCCTTGGGATATTTCCAAAGCGTCTCGCCTTTGAAGTTATAGCAGGCGATACCGCTATCGTCCCAGGTGCCTGCGACGACGCACTGCGATTTGGCGTTGACTTTGACGGAATTTCCGACGCCGTCCAGCGACCATTGCCGGCACGAAAGCGTGGGGCGCAGCGTGAACAGATACAGGGAGTGGTTGCCGGTGACAACGGCGGCGGTGTTGCCGTCCTGCGACATGGAGACGTCCCATACGGCGCCGTCCAGCGTTCGGCGCGTGACGCTGTCGGCGTGGGCGCCGCGTACGATCGTAATTGTCGGGCGTGTGGGATTGAGCGGGGCGTAGGAAATGACGGACTCGCCTCCGGCGGCGACGCACGCCTGAGCGGCGCCCGGATCCGAGATGCTCCAGATCTTCTTACCATTCTGATGGCGCAGGGTGAGGCTTTCTTTGTTGGATGTCACCACGACAAAAAAAGCGTTGTCGGCGGAAATGGACGCCGACCGGAAGTTTGCGATCGCGAGGGGCTGCGGCCAAACCGAGGTGAAGCTGGGAGCGGCTTGTGTTTGTCCCTGAGCTTGTGCGGCCAGGCGTGTAAACGGCTTTCCGGAGCGATGCCAGAGAGCGTTTGCCACGAAGATTAATCCTACCGCAATGGTGCTGACGATCAAGCGCTGGACGATCACCGTGTAGAGCCTTGCCCGATCATGGAAAGGAAGTAACGATGCACGCGCGCATCGCCGACCAATTCCGGATGAAAAGCCGTCGCTAGGATATTGCCTTGACGAACAAAGACTGTTTTGCCTTCGTACTCGGCCAGAGCGACAACGCCGTCTCCGGCCTCGGAGATATAGGGCGCCCGGATGAAGAGAGCGTGCAGCGGCGTGTCACTCACTTCTGGGGCGTCCACGGTCGTCTCAAAGGAATCCGTCTGCCGTCCGAACCCATTGCGCGTGACGGTGACATCGAGCAGGCCCAGCGTTGGCTGTCCGCCGCGCTCTCCCGTACCAGCGGCGATCCGCTGGGACAGAAGGATCAATCCCGCGCAGGTGCCATAAATGGGCTTACCCGCTTCCGAGGCTTTTTTAATCGCATCGTCCATGCCGTATCGGACCAGCATCTTGCCGATGGTCGTGCTTTCGCCGCCGGGGATTACGATGGCGTCGGCCTCTTCGATTTCGTGGGGAAGCCGCGCCGTCGTGGCGTCGGCGTCCAGGCTCCGGAGCATTTCAATATGTTTCGCATAGTCGCCCTGCATAGCGACGACTGCGATTTTTGGCGTGTGCGGCATGGCGCCGTAAGTATCCTTATTGATCAAGAAGTTGGAATGGCTGTATTTTACCACATTCTCCCAGTGATTGGCGGCTTCCAAAGTGTAATCCTCTTGGGCGGCGCGTTGCAGGCAAGCTGCCTCTATGGTAAGATAATGCCATGTATTCTTTTACTTTTCGCTCGCTCGCGCTTGTCTCCCTCGGCGTATTGATTGTGCCCGCAGCCCAAGCCGCCAGTCATAAACCGGCGGTGAAACGGCCGGCTCCTCCAACGATGCATCGGATTCTGCTTCCCGAATATACACCCGTCCGTCTGCGCTTGATGCAGGATCTCAAGTCCGGAGATACTCCGGAAGGTGAGATTGTTGCTTATGAAGTCGTGCAGAATGTCTACGCCCCCGGTCATATTCTTGTGATCCCGGCCGGGGCAAAGGCGTTTGGCCGGGTGCTGGCGTCCAAATCGCATAACTCCATCGTTTTGCCGGGTAGGCTCTCATTCACATGCAACTACATCCTGGCCCCGGATCAGACACGTGTTCCTGTTCGGGCGGGTGGGGTAGCGAAGGGAACCTTAGGCATGAAAGGGCTGGCTGCCGATCCATTGAAGTTCACCGGCGGGGTCGTCAACTTCGCACTGAAAGGCGGCGAAATTTCGGTGAGCCAGGGCCAGATGTACCTGGGTTACATCGACCAGCCCACAACGCTCTTTCCCGCGCCTTTGGAAACGAAAGGCGTTGCGAACGGCTTTGCCGCGAACGAAACGATCTTTACTCTCAATAATGGGGCGGAGGTTCAGGGCAAGCTCGTCTCATTCGATGGCCGCACATATAAAGTGCAGACGGACGCCAAGATGGAGACGCTTGCCGCTGAGAATGTTGCTTCGACGCGCCGCGTCAAACTCGGCGCGCGGGAGTACGTTCCGGACTCGCCGCAAGCCGTGCGCGGCGGCCCCGAGATCGAGGGCTTGCCTCGTCCGGTCGAGATCACGCGTATCGACGCCAAAGTGGAGTATGGGATGCTGCTCGGGTACGACGGATATATCTATGTCCTCAACACCTTCGACACGGTCAAAATGCTTGAAGCGGACGATGTCCAATCGGTTCATTTCCAGGGCGGCGTACACAAGAAGCATGGTCCGCTGCACGGGCGCTGATCAGGCGAAGTGGCCGCGAGTATCCGGCGCGTCGTCGTCCCAGGCGCTGGTCTGCCAGTTGTCCTTTGCGTCCGGCTCGGCCATCCAGTGGGGAAGCGAGTAAAAGAAGTTCTTGCCCAGCGCGTGGACATAGGGTTCATAAAGCGATCGCAGCTTTTGCAGTTTCTTGTCCGCGTCTTCCCCATCCCGCAGCGGCGCGCCGGCGTTGGCCAGAATCTGGCGTACTTCCCGCAGCCGTTCCGGCGGCAATCTGTCCTCGGGGGGATCGGACGGCGCTTTGTTGAAGACCAGCGAGATATCCACGGCGGCGTGGCGCGCCATCGCGAATGTTAGCCGCGCCTGCGTGGGCTTGACGCCATCCACGCCGACGATCAGCAGCGAACAAGTATCCATGATCAGCGTCAGCGTCGATAGCCACGAAACGCGATCGTGCTGTGATCGGTAATACGCCAGCACCGGGTAAGACAGCTGGCTTTCCAGCAGCTCCGCCGACCAGTGCTCCCATTCCTTCAATAACGCGTCCAGCGCGGCGACATTGTCGTTGACCTGATACCGGCGCAGCAGCTCTGCGGCCGCCGGAGGCGTGCCCGCGCGTGCGTCCAGCAGCGAGATAGTAATTTCCCGCTTCGAAAAGACTTGATAGAGCACCGGCAGGTAGCCGATGACCAGGGCGAAGAACCCTAAACCAACGCCGGACTCGATCACGGCGCTGAGCCGCCCATTCGGCGAAGAAGGCGTGACATCTCCATATCCCAGCGTAAAGAACGTCGTGCCGCTCATGTAAAGATGCGTCCGATACGACTGCGAATGCTCTGCGTCATTCATCGGCACGCCAAGCGCCCATTGGAGTGTCCCGAATGACAGGATCAACCCAAACGCCCAGATCGCCATCAGGATCGGCAGCGAGATTGGCCCGAAGTAACCCAGGAACGTCTCACGTCGTCCGGCGTCCCGGATACGTTTCGCGGTGAATGCCCAGAAGTCCCAGCCATATCTGTATAGCAGCCGCGTCATGCGCAGGTTTCGCGAAACCGTGCGCGGCAGTACGATCGTTTCAAACGCCTCCCATAGAATATACGCCAGACAGACAAGGCTCAGGACACAAGCGACGGTTCTCATGTGTCTATTATACTGGGCGCCTTGGCGTGAGCGCTCCTTGACTTGGAGCGAGGACGGCGGCTACAATACTACCGAGATAATTATGAGCATATTGACCGTTTCGGATTTGGAAAAAGGCTTCGGCGTCGACTTATTGTTCCGTGGAGTGACCTTCAGCATCGCCGCCGGCCAGAAAATGGGCCTGGTTGGACGCAATGGCTGCGGCAAGACGACCTTGCTGCGCATTTTGATGGGACTGGAAACCCCGGACGCGGGCCGGGTGAATCTGGCTACGGGCCGCCGTCTAGGCTACCTTCGGCAGGAAGCGCCGGTGCACCCCGAGCACACGATCTGGGAGGAAGTGCAGCAGATTTTTGAACCGCTGCGCGAGCTGGAGGCGTCACTTCAAGTGCTGGAGCATGAGATGACCGACGCCGTCACCGACGAGGCGCTGGAGCGGGTGATGGCCCAGTACTCCGACATGCGTGACGCCTTCGAGGCCGCTGGCGGCTACCACTACTCCAACGATCTGGAAATGGTGATGGAGCGCCTTGGTTTTACCGAGGCCG
>JAOQAA010000424.1 GCA_025963815.1 Capsulimonas sp. | reverse complement strand
CCACAGGGTTATCGCCATCTCGTCGACTACACCCCCATCCCGGTTCCCACATTTACCTACGTTTTCCACGAAGATACCGTCGTGCTCGAAAAGCGGATCTGGATGGCGCATGGCGATAACACCGTCTATATCCAGTACTGTCTAATTAAGGCTCCTGAGTTCATCAAGCTTGGCCTGGTGCCGCTGATGGCTTACAAAGATTATCACACCGAGCAGCATCGCTGGGAGGGTTTCCATGGAACGACTACCATGGAGGCCGATGGGAGACTGAAGTTCGTCGCCTTCGACGAAGCGCACCCCTTGTTCCTGCACTCCGACCCGCCCTACGCCTTCAGCGACCACAGCGGGTGGTTCTACAACTTCGAGCATTCTCGTGAGGCCGAGCGCGGGCTGGATTCCACGGAGGATCTCTACTGCCCGGGCCGGTTTGATGGAACCCTGAACGTGGGAGATACGCTGACCATTATCGCCACGGTCGAGACCACGCCGCCGGCCGCGCCCGATGTCGCGCTGGCCGCGGAGGAAAAGCGCCAAGCCAAACTGCTGATGGACGCGGGCCTCGAGCCGGGCGCCGACGCCGCGCGCGAAGCGCTCACGCTCGCAGCGGATCAGTTCGTGATCCCAAAGACCTCGAAAGTCTCCCGCGCGACGATCATTGCCGGCTATCCCTGGTTCACCGATTGGGGCCGCGATACGATGATCGCGCTGCCGGGCCTGTGCCTGACGACGCGCCGCTTCGATGTCGCCCGCCAGATCCTGGCGGACTTCGCCCACGCCACGCGCGACGGCCTGATCCCGAACCGTTTTTCGGACGGCGGCGGCGAAGAGTACAACACGGTCGATGCGAGCCTCTGGTTCTTCCACGCCGCGCACCAGTACGCCGAGCTGTCTGGAGACTGGGCGTTCGCCGTCGAAGAGCTGCTTCCCGTTCTAGAAGATATCCTTCGACATCACATCGCGGGCACGGATTTCCAGATCAAAGCCGACCCTGCGGACGGTCTGCTCAGCGCCGGCGAGGCGGGCGTACAGCTGACATGGATGGACGCGCGGGTGGGGGACTGGGTGGTGACGCCGCGCACCGGCAAGCCGGTTGAGATCAACGCTCTCTGGTATAACGCCCTGCGGGTCACGGCGCTGATTGCCCAAAAGGCCAGCGACGACGCTAAAGCCAAAGAATACGAAGACCGCGCCGCCGTCGTGAAGGCGAGCTTTAAAGCCGCTTTCTGGAACCCGGCGATGCACAGCCTCTTTGATGTCATCAATCCCGACGGGCATCCGGACCCATCCCTGCGTCCCAACCAGATCTTCGCCGTCAGCCTGCCCTTCGCCGTAATCGAGGGCGAGGATGCGGCGCAGGTCGTGGACGCTGTCGAACAGGCGCTTCTGACGCCCTACGGCCTCAGAACGCTCGCGCCCGGCTCTCCTGATTACAAGCCACGCTATGGCCCGGGCGACCAGGGCGTGCGCGATGGCGCTTACCATCAAGGGACGGTTTGGCCGTGGCTGATCGGCGCGTTCGCCGAGGCGCATCTGAAGGTCCACGGCGACAAAGCGCGCGTCCGTGAGATCATCGAGCCGCTGCTGGCCGAAGGGCTGAGCTGCTACTGCGTCGGCTCTGTCCCCGAGATTTTCGACGCCGAAGCGCCATTTGCTCCCAACGGCTGCGTCGCGCAGGCCTGGAGCGTCTCCGAGCTGCTGCGCACACTGGCGGCGGTTTCTTAAAAAGTTTTCCCCTGGCCCAAGAACGATATGGCCAGGGGAAACTCCACCATCCCCATCATTCTCAAAGAGGACATGCGTCGTGGCAATTTACGAACACTTGCAGCATTTTGACGGCAAACCCGTCGTGGACTGGGAGCTGGGAACGCCCCTAACCGACCCGAGCGAAACGGCCTATCGGATCAGTATCTCCTGGGAGGAGCACGAAGCGAGCTCTCAATGGACTGATAAGTTCGCGCAGTTCCTCGCGGAGCCGGGTGTGGAAGAGGTTACGGCGCTGATTGTCGGCCCCTGGGAGGGCGCGATGGAATCGGACGGAAGTTCGGAGGCCGCCACGGAGGCTATTGTCGCGGCGCGTGAACGGCTTCCCAATCTGAAAGCGGTGTTTGTGGGCGAAATCCTCGCCGAAGAGGCCGAAATCTCCTGGATCCAGCAGTCCGATCTCTCTGCTCTGTTCAATGCCTACCCCCTGCTGGAAACCTTTTACGTGCGCGGCGGCAATGGGCTGCATTTGGGCTCGCCGGCGCACGATCATTTGAAGACGCTGGTGGTGCAGTCGGGCGGATTGGATGTGGAAGTCGTGCGCGAAGTGGTCGCAGCCTTGCTGCCGGCGCTGGAGCATCTGGAGCTTTGGCTGGGAACGGAGAACTACGGAGCCACGACGACCGTGGACGATGTGCTGCCGATTTTGAATGACGGGCTCTTCCCGAGTCTCAAGTATCTGGGGCTTTGCGACAGCGAGATCGCCGACGCCATCGCCGTCGCCATCGCGACCGCTCCGATTCTGGACCAGCTGGAAGTGCTGGATCTGTCCCTGGGAACGCTGAGTGACGAAGGCGCGCTGGCCTTGATCGCCGCGCCGTCCATCGGCAAGCTGAGGAGCCTGGACATCCATCATCATTACGTCTCTCCAGAAGTTGTCGATCAACTGCTGGCCCTGCCAGTCTCCGTGGACGCGACTAGTCCCGAATCCGCTGTAGATGAAGACGATCGCTACGTCGCCGTTTCCGAATAGGAGTGTGTTATTACGTCATCGTCGGCAATCCCGACAGCAATCGGATCGACTTCTTCCAGCAGACGCTTCAGCGTCTGGGGCATCCTCCCGCCCGCATTGCCGCCTGGGCGGATCTGCTGGAAGGCCATGCGCGTCTTCCGGAGATCGTGCAGGCCGGTGACTGTGTGCGCATCGAGTCGCCGGGACGTGACTTTGATGTGGAGCGATTGCTCCTAGTGGCCGGCGCCGCCGAAGCGCCACCCGGGGAAAGGCTCTCAGCGCTCGAAGCCCAAAGCTTGGTCTTCGAGCGCGGGCGGATCTGGTTTCCCCATCAGTGGTATTTGGGACTGCGCCGCGCGCTGCGCCAAATCGAAGGGCAGCTGGCGGAGTGTCCGCCGCACCGCCTGACCAACGGTCTGGCCGAGATCGTCGTGATGTTCGATAAGGCGCAAACACACGCGCGCTTGTGCGCGGCCGGCGTTCCTGTCCCGGAGTCGCTGCCCGATGTGAGATCGTATGGGGATCTGACCGAGAAGCTGCGCAAAGCGGGGTGGGGGCGGGTGTTTGTCAAGCTCTCGCATGGCTCCAGCGCCTCCGGAGTCGTGGCGCTGCGAACCGATGGACGCCGCGCGCAGGCAACCACGACCGTCGAAATGGCGCGATCGAATGGAGAGCTGCGCCTGTACAATTCGCGTCGCCTCAAGGTCTATGAGGACGCCAGCGAGATCGCCGAGCTGATCGATGCGCTTTGCCGACATGGCGTCCACGTGGAGCGCTGGCTGCCGAAAGCCGCCCTAAACGGCGCGAGCTTCGATCTGCGGGTCGTGACGATTGGCGGCCGCGCCTGCCACACGGTTGTCCGTCAAAGCCGCAGTCCCATGACGAACCTGCACCTGCTCAACATGCGCGGCGATGTCGAAGCCGTCCGCGATCGAATGGGCACCGCCGCCTGGGCGCAGGCGATGGAGAGCTGCGAACGCGCCGCCGCCTGTTTTCCAAGCAGCCTGCACGCCGGTGTCGACCTGTGCATCACGCCCAGCTTTCGAAGCTGGGCGGTTTTGGAAGTCAACGCCTTCGGCGACTTGCTGCCGCGTGTGCTGCACGACGGTATGGATACCTACGAGGCGGAGATCCGCGCATTTGCGAGTGCGGGAGATTGATTATGATCGACGCAAAGGCGCTTGTCGGAACGCACGATATTCTCTTTATTACGCTGGATACTCTGCGTTATGACGTCGCCTGTCAGGCGCTCGCCGAGGGCCGCACGCCGAACCTTGCCGCACTGCTTCCCAATGGGGAGTGGGAGGAGCGCCATTCGCCGGGCAGCTTTACCTACGCCGCGCATCAGGCGTTCTTTGCCGGGTTTTTGCCGACGCCCTCAGTGCCCGGACCGCACAAGCGCCTGTTCGCCGCCGCCTTCGCCGGCAGCGAGACGACGGGGGAGACCACCTGTGTTTTTGAGACCCCGGATATTGTCAGTGGCCTGACGCGGCGGGGATACCAGACCATTTGTATCGGCGGCGTCGGCTTCTTCAATCAGCGGACGGCGCTGGGGACCGTGCTGCCTGGCCTCTTCGCGGAGAGTTACTGGAGCCCGGCCATGGGGGTGACAGACCTGCGCTCCACCGAGCACCAGGTACGATTCGCCTGTGAGCGGTTAGGCAAAGTTTCCCCGAGCGACCGTGTATTTCTGTTTCTCAATGTGTCCGCGCTGCATCAGCCGAACTGCGGTTATGTTCTGGGCGCCGTGCAGGACACGCCGGAGACGCAGGGCGCCGCGCTGGCGTATGTCGACAGCCAGCTGGCTCCGCTTTTCGCGGTCATGCAGGCGCGCGGACCGTCGCTGGCGATTATTTGCTCCGACCATGGTGTGGCTTACGGCGAAGAGGGCTTTGTCGGCCACCGCGTCGGCCTGCCCGTCGTCTGGACCGTGCCCTACGCCGAGTTCGTTCTTCCTGGAGCCTAAGCAAGACCATGATCCCCACGCTCTCCCAAATGCTGCTGGACACGCCCTATGTCGGATACGCCTATTCCTACCCGCATAAGATGGCGTATCGCACGCTGAGCCCGCCCATTCCCTTGCGGGATCTGTGGGCGTCTGAGCGCCGCGACGCCTTATTTCTCTATTTACATATCCCCTTCTGTGAGATGCGCTGTGGCTTCTGCAATTTGTTTACGACCGCCAACCCGGCGGCGTCGATGGAGCGGCAGTATCTCGATGCGCTGCGCCGGCAGGCACTGCGTGTGCGCGATGCGCTGGGAACATTTCAGATCGCGCGCGTGGCGATCGGCGGCGGCACGCCGACTTATTTGGATCCAGACGACCTCCATGGTCTGTTCGACCTGACTTCCGAGCTGTTCGGCGTCGAACGCGGCGTTCCGACGTCCGTGGAGACATCTCCGCGCACCGCGACTCCTGAGCGTCTGCAAGTTCTGGCGGACCGGGGCGTGGACCGGGTCAGTATGGGCGTACAGAGCTTTATTCCAGCGGAAGCGGCCGCCGCCGGACGCGGGCAGGAGACGGACATGGTTGCTCGGGCGCTGGGCACGATCCGCGCGGCGCGCATCCCTACGCTCAATCTCGACTTGATCTACGGCCTGCCCGGGCAAACCGTGCAAACTTGGCTGTATTCTCTGGAAGTCGCGATGTCCTATGCGCCCGAAGAATTATATCTCTACCCCCTTTATGTCCGGCCGTTGACGGGATTGAGCCGCGTGGAGCGTGAGCGGCAGGATGTGCGCCTCGCCTGCTACCAAGCGGGGCGAGACCTTCTGCTGTCCTCGGGTTACACGCAAGTCTCCATGCGCATGTTCCGGGCGGCGCATGCGCCGGATACGGCGACGCCCGGGCCGGTTTACTGCTGCCAGGACGACGGCATGGTCGGCCTGGGCTGCGGCGCCCGTTCGTATACGCGCGAAGTGCATTACTCCCGAGAATACGCCGTAGGCCGCACCAGCGTCAAGGGAGTGCTGCAAGACTATTTAGCCCGTCCCGACTCTGCCTTTGATATCGCCGATTACGGCGTGCGCCTGACGGACGAAGAACAGCGGCGACGCTATGTCATCAGCACGATCCTGCAATGTGACGGCCTGGACGAAGCGGAGTACCGGGATCGGTTCGGCGCGAGTGTTTGGGACGATCTGCCCCAGCTCGCCGAGCTGGAGCCGCTGGGGCTAGCAGCGCATGGGAATGGGCGGCTGACGCTGACGGAGCTTGGAATCGAGCGCTCGGACACCATCGGCCCATGGCTCTATTCACCGGCCGCGCGGCGTCAGTCGGAGGAGTTCGTGCTGCTATGACGCTGCGTATTCTCTATCGCGGACCGCTGTCTAGCTGCAACTACGGCTGTGACTACTGCCCGTTCGCCAAGCACACGGAAACCGACGCCGAGCACGACGCCGACCGCCACGCTCTGGATCGGTTTGTCGCATGGGTGGGGGAGCAGCGTGACCGCCGTATCTCCGTGCTGTTCACGCCCTGGGGTGAGGCGCTCGTGCGCAAGCGTTATCAGGATGCCCTGGCGACGCTGACGAATATGGATCATGTGGAGAAGATCGCCATCCAGACAAATCTGTCGTGCCGATTGGATTGGGTGGAGCGCTGCGACAAGAGCAAGCTGGGGCTTTGGGCGACTTACCATCCCGGGGAAGTCACGCGGGAGAAGTTTCTGGCGCAATGCTTAGAGGCGGATCGTCGCGGCGTGCGCTTCAGTGTCGGGAGCGTGGGGCTGAAAGAACATCAGGAAGACATTGCGGCCTTGCGGGCCGCGCTTCCCGAGCATATCTATCTCTGGGTGAACGCCTACAAGCGCCAATTGGATTACTATACGCCGGACGAGATCGCGCATTATACGCGGATCGATCCATTGTTCCCCGTCAACACCGTGCGCCATCCGAGCGTGGGCGAGACATGCCAGGCGGGGCATACGGCGATCTCCGTGGACGGCGACGGGGTCATGCGCCGCTGCCATTTTGTGCGTGAGCCGATTGGAAATCTTTACGATCCGGACTTCGCCGATGCGCTGCAGCCGCGTCTCTGCGCGAACGAGACCTGCGGCTGCCACATCGGCTATGTCCATATGGATCGGCTGGGGCAGTACGATCTTTATAGGGACGGCCTGCTGGAGCGTATCCCCGCCCGTCCGGTCTGGCGTGCGCTGCCTATGTCTCCATGATCGGCCGGTAGTCGTCCGTGCGGTCGAAGCCCGCAATCCACGCCGCCGCCTGACGGCAGGTCTTTGTCTGCGGAGGAACGCGAATGATGTACTGGCGGCCGGTGGATGGGCAGAGAACGGAGATGCAGACCAGCGCTTCGTCGCCGACCATTTTGACGCGCAGTAAACGGCGCTCGCCGCCGGGATCGGTGTCGCGGTTCAGCTCCTCGGCGTGGGCGTCGAGCAGAAATCGCTCGTAGCCCATGCGCTCCAGCAGCACGCGGCGCAGCTCGGAGTTCACCGTGTCCAGAACCTCCCGCGCGGTGATCGTCTCCGGCTGGAAGGCGATGCGGGCGTCAATCGGCACGCCGCGCCAGCGCAGCCGCGCTCCCGCGAGCTGTGGCGGCAGGGAAGTGATCTGCGTATCGGCGAGATCGAGCCATGAGGTGACGCGCAGCGTTTCCGGCAGCGATGTCAGGCTTTCACAGCCGCGCAGGTCCAGCTGGGCAAGCTGCGTCATCCAGGTCGGCAGTTCCGTGAGCGCGCGGCAGCCGCGCGCATTCAAACGCCCGATGCGCACTGTCGCCTGTGTCGGCCACTGAGCCAGACGACTGCATCCGCCGATGTCCAGGAAATAAACTTCTAGCCCTTCCGGCAGCGCGCGTAAACTCGTGCAGCCTTGCAGAACGAGCGTCCCGACCTTTAGTCCGACGGGAAGGCATTGCAGCTCCGCGCATCCAGTCAGATCCAATCTGTATTCCACCTGGATATCGGCCGGCAGCGAGGAGATCGACGTATCTCGCAATGTCAGCTCGTAGCAATGAAGCCGGCGCGGCAGCTCCGTCAAGCCATGGCAGCCCGTACCATCCAGTCGGGTGGCGCGCAGGCCCTCCGGCAGCGCCGTCAGGTTGACGCATCCGCTGATGTCGAGGCTGTCCACCCGCAGATCGTCCGGCAGCTGCGTCAGCGCGCGGCTTCCGGCGAAGGAGAGATGCCCATGCACTCGCAGCCCGCGCGGCGCGTTTCCCGCCAGGATCATCGCTTCGATCTGCGCACGGTCAAACGCCTGCGCGATCGATGGCGTGAGCACCCGCTCCAAAGTATTCGTCGTCATGGCGCTTCTCCTTAATCGACGATCCGTCGGATGGCTTGCGGGGTATACTCGCGCTGATACCAGAACCGATAATCGCCGCGCGGCAGGGTAATCGGCTTATGCTCTTCATGCACGACCCGCGCCTTCGGCGCCAGGACACGCACATAAAGGTTTCCGTTGCGCTCGTAAATCTCCGCCGTTCCCGGAGCTTCGATCCGGTGGCTGTGCCCGGTCATTTCGCCATGCGCCAGCGTCGTTCCCGGTTTTGTTTCCGCCCCGGCTGGGATCTCTTCCACCGCTGCAATCATAATATCGCCATGTCGCCACATCATTTTGGTGCGCCTCCTAAACTCATTAGACCAAGTCTTGCCGGCAAGTGTTTTGCCTGGACTTATTGTCTCATATCGGCGTAAGACGCGCAAGGAGAAACGAATTTCGCTGGCGTGCGAACTTCCAAATTTCTCACCACATGAGAGTTAATGCTTTAAAAACTCGAAAATTGTAATTATGGAGAAGAAAACTATGAGTGATGACCGTTATGAGCGCGGTGCGGAGATCGTGGAGCGCGTTTATAAAGACTTTGGAGACAGCCTGCTCGCCGATGTGGCGGAGACAGCCCCGGACCTGCCGCGCCTAATCCGGGAATTTGCCTTTGGCGATATTTACGCCCGCCCGGGCTTGGAGCCGCGCCAGCGTGAGATGGTGATTATCTCTTCGCTCGCAACAATCGGCTATTCGCCGCGCGAGCTGAAAGCGCATATTCATGGCGCGCTGAATGTCGGGGTGACACGGGTGGAGATCGTGGAAATCCTGATGCAGGTCGCGCCATACGCCGGCTTTCCAGCGGCGATCAATGGCCTGCACGCCGCCAAAGAAGTGTTTGACGAGTGGGATAAAGCCGCTAAAAGATAAGTTTATATTCGATTAATATGTTTGTTTACTGCTTAAAAAACATTATAAAAATAACATAATAAAGGTTGACACGGCGGGGTCGCTGTGCTATACTAGCGCCGTTCGTAAACTTTTGCGCGCAAACTTTTACGAACGGCGCTGATTGTCTCGACCCGACTTGGACGAACAAACTCAGCGCGGGATAATCAGCGCATTCAGATGATCAAACTCCGCTTGAAAGACAAAGGAGAAGGAACATGAAACTGAAGAACGTTCTGATGCTCGGCGCAGCCGCCTTGCTAATTGGAAGCGCGAAGCCGGCGACATTCGCCGCGGGAATGATCATTCCCGCCTATCTGCCTCTCACGGATACGACCTCCTGGCAAGTCCTCGCCGAGGATGCGGCCATTATGGCCAACGGCTCCAGCACCAAATACAAGGATTACTGGGTGACCGTCAACAGCGCCAACAATGGACCTTTCTCGAACGCCGCCGATTGGGCCACGGCCGCGACCCGGTTCAATCCGATCCGCACGAACGGCGGCAAGATTATCGGATATATCCATGCTCTGGAAACGCCGACTGGAACCACATATCGGCCGCTCGCGGATGTGAAAGCGGATATCACCGCCTGGGTGAATGGTTACAGTAATCTCGACGGGATTTGGATCGACGAATTCTATCCCCGGTATGAGATTGCGGGGCCAAGCGGTTCATCCGCGACCTACCCAAACGGAGAAAGCTTAGCGCCTACGGACCGATCTTTCGCGAACCCCGATGGTTCGTTCAACGGCAATCCCGTTCATCCCGCTGGGGGATACTATAGCCAATTGACCAGCTGGATCCGCTCCACTTACCCACAGTTGAAGATTGTTGGCAACGCCGGCGGCTGGTTTTACTCCAATCAGCGTGAATACGCCAGTCTTGTGGACGTGACGTGCAGCTTTGAGCAGAATTACTCGACCGCCGCGAATTCGCCGACTAACGACTGGTCTGGGTTGAACCAGGATATCAACACTCAAAGCTATGCGCAGCTGGCGCTGATCCACGGCAACTCCAGTGACCTCAACGGTGCGATCGATCAGTCCATCAGCCACGGGTACCAGTATTTCTATACGACGGATCAGGTTCTTAGTCCCACGAGTAATATCTGGGGCACGCTTCCCCCCTACTTTACGTCCGAAGTGAGCTACATCGCGAGCCACAGCTAGTCCCATTGCTAGCTTCTTGCAAGACACCCACACGCCAGCGAATTTCGCCTGCGTGTGGGTGTTCTTCGTTCATGTAGGCGTGTCCACTTTCATTCCTCATCTAGAATTTCTGTAAGAAACAGCGATTTTGAAACTATTTTCTGTAAGCCCTTGACAGACGCGAGGGTGAGTGATAGAATACCAAGTGTGAAATGTAAGCGCTTTCAGAAAGCTTTTCATAATATGTAAGCGCCTACATCGAGATTGTCGGAGGTTCGATTGCGAGTTTCATTACGGTGTGTGGCTGAACGGGCGGGCGTTTCGGACGCGACGGCGTCACGTGTGCTGAATGGGGTGGACGCTCCGGTTGCGCGGGAAACACGGGAACGTGTTCTGCGTATTGCGGCGGAGATCGGATATACGCCGAATCTTGCGGCGAAGGCGCTCGCGACGGGTCGGACGAAGACGGTCGCCCTTTGGTCCGTGAACCTGCGCGCTCCGCATTCGTCCCAGGTCGTTTACTGCATGCGCGACGAAATCATGAAGAACGACTACGATCTGACGATCAGCGACTTCAAGTTTCGCGTCGACGGGGCGCTGGATACGTCCCGGATCATTTCCTGGCCGGTGGACGGGGTGATCGCCGTAGACTTGCCGCGCGGAGACGTTCCCGGGCTGTCGAACAGTCTGCTTGGCGGCAAACCACTGGTGAGTATTGGGGCTTATGTGCTGGAGAATGTCGACCATGTTTATGTAGACTTCGCTCCAATGTCGGCGGCGGCTGTGCGTCATCTGCACAGCGTTGGATGCCGGCGCATCGCGTATCTCGTTCCGAACTGGTTTGAATGGTTCCGCTCCGCGGACGACGCCCGTTTGCGGGGATATGAAACCGCGATTGAGCAGCTGGGACTCGAGCCGGAGTTCATTGTTACCGAAAATGAAGTGCGCGCCGCCGTCGGTCCGGTGCTGAAGTCTCATATCGCGCTGCACGGCGCCCCGGATGCACTGTTCTGCTTCAACGACAATATGACAATCGCGGCCTCCCGGGCGCTGCGTGAAGTCGGATTGATTCCTGGTCGAGACGTCAAGCTGGTGGGCTGCGATGGGATCGACGACAGCGCGGATTTTTATCCGCCGTTGACAACTGTCGTGCAGCCTGTCGAGGAGATGTGCGCTGTCGCCTGGACATTCCTGGCGCGGCGCATCAAAGATCCGGATATTCCGGTCCAGCAAATGACTTTGACGGCGAAATTGGAAATCCGCGGATCGTCCACCGGAGACTTTTGATGGTTTTCAAAGGGGTTTGTGTTACTATCGATTATTAACGTTCCGAGTGAGCTTACTGATAATATCTACAGTGGTATTGGCGCCAATAGCAATTTTACTTGCGAGAACGGGATTTGACGGCTTGCCGCCGATCAAGCCGCCCTCGAACTGGAACGTGCCGGTTTGAGGGCGTGGAACGAAGGCTCTGCTTAAGGGCGGAGCGAAAACTGGCCGCATCGCGACCCGTTGTTATATTTACGAAGAAGGGTTACCATCATGTCCAAGCGCAATGGTTTTACATTAATCGAATTGCTCGTTGTTATCGCAATTATCGCGATTCTCGCTGCTATCCTCTTCCCCGTCTTCGCCAAAGCCCGTGAAAAGGCCCGCCAGATTTCCTGCGCCTCCAACATGAAGCAGCTGGCGCTGGGCTTGCTCCAGTACAATCAGGACAACGACGAATCCATGCCCACGACCAACACCATTTGGGGTGGCGGCTGGGCTGGCGAGGTCTATCCTTATGTCAAGAGCAAGGGGGTCTATGGATGCCCCGATGATTCGACTAACCCTGGCTCCAACTATACGAAGACCTCTTACGGCCTAAACGTTAACGTGTTGTCGCCATATGTGGACAATGCTCAGAACGGTTACCAGGGAAACTTCTTTACCCGTGCTGGCAGCACCGCTTTGGCGGCGCAAACAGCGCCGGCAAGTACGGTTCTATTGTTCGAAATTCAGAAGCAGGGGAACCTGGACGTAACGAACCCGCGAGAGCAGCAGAGCGCCATCGGGGATGGAGCCAAGGGCTATGGCGGCTGCAATAGTGGCGGTGGTCTCGACTCGGATAATTGCACCGCAGTGTACGCGACGGGCAAGATCGACGGCTATGATATCGCCAACTGGTCTGGAACTCTGGGTGTCCACACCGACGGCGCGAACTACGCAGCTCTGGACGGCCATGTCAAGTGGCTCAAGCCCAACGCTGTCTCTGGCGGTCTAACGGCGCCCGATCCGAACACCGCAGCGAGCCGACCCAACGTGACGGCGGCGGGAACGAACAGCATGGTCCTGTGCGATGGCGTCAGCAAGGCGGCTCTCACCTTCAGCCAGCTTTAAGAACTCAAGAGGGGCGTTCCCCGACCGATATCGACAGCGTCGAAATGGCCCGTCCCGCAAATATAGGGATGGGCCATTTTTGCGGGAAATAGTTCTTGACACGTACGTTCCGATCGCTTATAATTCATGAAACCGGTTACATAGTAATTATGTTCATATTGCATTATTTGCAATATTTGTTCTGATCGCTATCACCGTTGGAGCGTCCGCGCGCTCATAGCGATATGTTTTTTGTGACAATCGCAGTACAGAAGGAGATCGCTCGATGATGAAGCTTTCCGTTCTCTCACGCCCAATGGCGTGCGCCGCCGCCTTTGGCGCGGTTCTGCTCACTCTGATCACTCCGACTCACGCCCAATCCATTGCTCAGAAGCCTTATATGGGCTGGAGCAGTTTCAGCCTTCAGGCCACGACGATCTCCGGGTATGGAAACAGCTGGCTGACCCAGTGGCAGATGCAGGTGCAGTCGAACCAGTTGAAGACGACGCTCCAGCCTTATGGCTACAATTACTTCAATATCGATTCGGGCTGGGCTGGGGGATTTGACGGCTATGGACGTCCGGCGGCGAACACCAGCACGTTTCCCGACGGCATCCCCTGGATCGCGAACATCGTCCACGGCAACGGACAAAAGCTGGGGATCTACTGGGTGCCCGGGATCGGGAGCGATGTCTACAGCGCCAATCCGCCGATTTACGGCACGCCTTATCACGTTCAGGACATCGTGGCGCAGCCGCTCGCCACAGGGGACGCCTTCGGCAGCTGGCATCTCAAGATCGACTTCAACAAGCCGGGCGCGCAGGAATACATCAACTCCGTCATCAACCAATTTGCCTCCTGGGGCGTCGATTTCTTGAAGCTGGACGGCGTCGTTCCCGGCTCCGACCACGACATTACCTACTGCGATAACCGGCCAGAC
>JAOQAA010000102.1 GCA_025963815.1 Capsulimonas sp. | reverse complement strand
GGTAGGTTTCCTTGGGAACGCGCTTGATGTAGCCATCGCGCGTGATCGAGATGATCATTTCCTCTTCGGGGATGAGATCTTCGTCGCCGATCTCCTCGGCCTCCATCGGGACGATGCGCGTGCGGCGCTCGTCGCCGTACTTGTCGCGCAGGAACTTCAGTTCCGTCCGGATGATCGCCTCGACGCGGGCGGGGGTCGCAAGGATATCCTCGTAGAAGCCGATCTGGCGCAGCAGCTCTTTGTACTCGTTCTCGACTTGCTCGCGCGCCAGGCCCGTGAGGGTGCGCAGCTGCATCTGGAGAATGGCGTCGGCCTGAAGCTGGGAGAGCGTGAAGCGCGCCATCATCTCGGTGCGGGCGATCTCCGCCGTGCGGGACGCACGGATTAGGGCGATGATCTCGTCGAGGAAGTCCAGCGCGATGCGCAGACCTTCCAAGATATGCGCGCGCGCCTTGGCTTTGTTCAGCTCGAAGATAGTGCGCCGGACGATCACTTCGCGGCGATGCTTCAGGAAGGCGTTGAGCACCTGCGGCAGCGAAAGGATCTGCGGCTGTCCTTCGATCAGGGCGATCATGTTGACGCCGAACGTGGAGCGCATCGGCGTATGTTTGAGCAGGAAGTTCAGGACTTTCTTGGGATACGCCTCGCGCTTCAGCTCGACAACGACCCGCATGCCGGTCTTGTCGGTGTAGTCGTTGAGGTTGACGATCCCTTCGATCTTCTTCTGCTTGACAAGCTCCGCGATCTGCTCGATCAGGCGCTGCTTGATGACCTGATAAGGAAGTTCGGTGATGATGATCGCGTTGCGTCCGTTTTCCATCGGCTCGATCGTGGTGCGGGCCTGCATGATCACGGAGCCGCGCCCGGTGGCGTACGCGAGACGGATCCCCTTAGTGCCCAAAATCAGGCCATAGGTGGGGAAGTCCGGCCCTTTGACGAATGTCATCAGCTCGTCGGAGGTGGCGTCAGGGTTGTCGATCAGGTGGTACAGGGCGTCGACAATTTCCCGCAGATTGTGCGGGGGGATGTTGGTCGCCATGCCGACGGCGATGCCGCTGCCGCCGTTACAGATCAAGTTTGGGAATTTGCCGGGAAGAACGGTCGGTTCCTCGCGCGTCTGGTCGTAGTTTTCGGTCCAGTTGACGGTATCCCGGTCGAGGTCCTGGAGCATCTCCATCGCGAAGTGCGACATACGGGCTTCGGTGTAGCGCATGGCGGCCGGCGGGTCGCCGTCGATGCTGCCGAAGTTGCCCTGTCCATCCACGAGCGGGTAGCGCAGGGAGAAGTCCTGCGCCATGCGGACCATGGTTGGGTAGATAACGGCTTCGCCGTGCGGGTGGTAGTTGCCCGAGGTGTCGCCGGCGATCTTCGCCGACTTACGCTGCTGGGCCGCCGGCGTGAGGTTCAGGTCGCTCATCGCCATCAAAATACGGCGCTGAACGGGCTTGAGGCCGTCGCGGACATCGGGCCGCGCGCGGGAGATGATCGTCGACATCGCGTAGTTGAGATACGACTGCCGCATCTCATCTTCGAGCGTCGTATTCACCACCTCGAACCCAGCGGTGCTGGGAAGGAGCGCGGTCGTCGTCTCCACTATCGGCGCTTCCGGTTGCTCGTCCGGAGTATCCGGCTGGTCGTCGGGGTTCTCGGAAATAGGGTCGGGGGTCGGAACTTCTTCGTCAGCCATGTCTCAATCCTCTCACACAAAATCCAGTCAAAAGAGTGGTAGTATTTTACCCTATTTGGTAGTTAATGTCAAGATTGAGGCAGAGTAACGTCATTCGTACAAGTGTTTGCTTTAGCAGATTTCAGCAGACGCCATGGAAGACGCTTGTCATGACGATGTTCTTACGGTATGATGGATAAAATGAGAGTGGCTTTGGAGGGACTGATGACTCGATCATTGCAAAAAATCGGCAACAGCAAGGGCTTAATTCTGACACGAGACATGCTTCAGCATCTGGGCGTGACGGACGAGGTGGAGGTTTCCTTCGAGGCAGGGCGCATCGTGATTACTCCTCCTGTGACAGCGGCCCCGCGCCGACGTGAAACGTTCGAAGAAGCGGCGGACGCCGTCTTTGAGCAATACGATGAGACGCTGCGCCGGCTGGCGGATGCGAGCTAAGGAAACTGAGGCGAGGGAGCAACCGTGTCTGAGGAGATTGTCTTTCTATCCGTAGAGCAAGTGATTGCTCTGCATCAACGGACCGTGCATTCACATTCGCCAGGCGAGTCGGAGTCAATTCGAGATGCAGGCCTACTGGAGTCCGCCGTGATGGCTCCGCACCATACCTGGGGCGGTGAATATATCTATCCGACCATTATTGAGATGGCGGCGCAATATCTGGTCAGTCTAAATCAGAACCACGCCTTTGAAAACGGCAACAAACGCGCGGCATTCGCCGCGTGTCTAACGTTCTTACGCCTTAACGGCTACCGACTGACCATGACTCATGATGAAGCAACCAATCTCACGCTGGCGGTCGCCAGTCATTCTATTGAGCGAGAGGCTGTTGTGGATCAGTTGAGAGACGCTACCGAATTGCTCTGGCAATAGATCTGTGGAATTGAAGCTATGAGGATGATCCGCGCTCACATCCATTAATCGTAAAAGAATCGACGGATAACACAGGAGCGCCATCATGATCCCATTGCAGCAAATCGAAATCGCCAGTCCCTGCCATGCGTCCTGGTCCGAGATGGACGGGGAGGGCGCTGTCCGCTTCTGTGGGCAGTGCCGCCGTAATGTTTACAATCTCTCGGAGATGACGACCGCTGAAGCGCAGGCGCTGGTGACCCAGACCGAGGGGAAGCTTTGCGTGCGGTTCTACAAGCGTAAAGACGGGACGATGATGACGAAGGACTGCCCGGTCGGCGTGCGCGTCGCGCGCCGCAAGTACGTGACGGCCCTGTCCTGGGCGGCTTCGCTGGCGGTCGCGTCGATCGTGGGAACGACACGCCCCGCGAACGCCGCCGATCCGGTGGCGGTGAGCGCGATGATGGGTGATTTCGTCGCGCCGCCGGCGAAGGTGAAGGCCGTTGCGCCGGTAGCGGTTCACAAAGTCGTTCCAAAAGTCGCTGTCAAGAAGCGTCCGCATATTCAGACAACGCATCCGACGATGGGACGCGTGGCGTCGCCTCGGATCACTCCTCGGCTATCGGCGATGATGGGCACGCCATTGGCGCCTCCGCCGTCAAAAACGCCGCTATCGACGATGGGGAAGATGGCGCGTCCTTCGCAGTCCACGGATCCGTCGATGCGCGGTTTGGTGGGCGAAATAACCGTCACGCCCAAAAAATAAGCGTCACATCGGCGCGTTTTCAGAGTAACGTCAAAACATTGCCCATGGTTCTAGCCGTGGGCAATGTTTTGCGTTTACTGAAGCTCGCGCGCCTTGGGGTAGCGCAGGCAGCTTTCCGGGATGTATTCGCGCGGCACGCTGGGCGCTTCCCAGTAAAGACGCATTTCGGCGATGCCGTAGCCGTTTTCGTAATACTCTAATTTGATCTGATACTCGTGGCCGGCTTCCAGATGCATCGTGACTGTGTCTTCATCGGGGCCGTGCGTGGTCCAGTTGGAGATGACGAGTTTGCCGTCGATGTAGAGGCGCACGCCGTCGTCGGATGACGTCATGATGGTGTAGGTGTCCGTGACTTTAGGGACCAGCTTGCCCATCCAGCGGACGCTATACTCGCGGTTCGCAGGCAGACGCGCGTCCGGCGTTCGGCCGCTCCATTCGAAGTCGATGTTCCGATCGGGCTTCTTGAAGACGAACTGATTGAACGCGTTGCCCCGATAGTAGACTCCCAGGAGGCCGGATCCGTCGCCGCCGAAAGGCTGTTTTTTACGGACGGTCTTGGCGGGCGGCGCCCAGTCGATGGTTCCGAACTTGCTCATCGAGCCGATGCTATTGGCCGAAACGCGGAACTGCGCGAGCGGCGATGGGCGCTCGCCATGCGGCGCGCTTTCGGTGTGTTCGGACGGATCGTACACCCATTTCCGATCGGCGCTCGGCGCCTTCGCGCCCGGGATCATGTCGTGCGCGTCGCCGTGGGAACTTGGCAGATGCTGCGGATTGAGATTCGTTTTGACGGGCTCGTTGGGGTTCTCATGGCCGTTCGCCCAGCCCCGATGCGCCTCCGCGTTCGAAGCCCCGCCGCCCTGGTACGCCTGCGAGACAACCGTAGAGGATCCGCGCGTCGCGCCATACGCGGTCGTGCCGCCCTTGGGCGAGTTGCCTCCGCCGCCCTGACGTTGTCCCTGGCCTGTCTTCTGACCGCTGGCGACCTTCTGTCCGCTTCCCTGTTTCTGACCGCCGCCCTGCTTTTGCCCAGACCTCGTCTTCTGACCGCTGGCAGTCTTTTGGCCCTGCGCCTGCTTGCCGCCTCCCGAGGCGCCCCCGCCACCGGCGGACGGCAGGCCACCGGCCCCGGGGACGCAGTACTTCATCCCCGTGATATGGTCGTTCTTTCCGTGCAGAGTTCCGCCGCCCAGGCTTGTGTTCCCTCCAGTGGGAAGGCACTTGGACGTATTGCCGGGATCGCCTTTGCAGTTCGCCGGGAAGCGCTTGACGAGTTTGTTTGGCTTGAAGGTTTTTGGCTGGTTCTTGAGGTCGTCAACGACCATATGCGCCGTGATTTCGACATTGCGCTGGTCCGCGAGACCGCCGCCCGTGACCGGGCCATTGGGCCGGGTCCCATGGATCGTTCCCAGATTGAGCTTCATCTTGCCGTACTTCAGCATTTTCGGCGCCATGGAGCTGCCGCCGGCGGCGCCGCGCCCGTTCTTCGACGGCGACGAGGGCTGCGTGATGACGGACATCTTCGAACTCGGTTTTGATTTCTCTCCGGACGCGCCCTGAGCTTCTTTTGGCGCGCCGTCCGCTCCGGCGGGTTTGGTCTGATCGCCGATCCGCTCGCTGCGTCCCTCGGGACCTTCGGCGGGAGTCTGGCCTGGCCGCACCGTTTGGAGTTCGTTGGGAGACAACTTGGCGTTGGCTACCTGCATGGGCGTCTTGCCGCTTGCCGATGGCTGGGCGTCTTGCGAACTTGCCGTCTTGGCGTCGCGGCTGCTGGGGCGCTGTCCCGCCGGGAATTGGGTCGCGGGAGATTTCAGGCGCGCTTCATGGGCCTGGAGCCGCGCCTCGGCTTCCGCGAGCTGAGCCTGCTGGGTGGCGGTGAGACCGCCGCGCACCGCGAGCTGCTTGAGCTGTTTTACCATAGCGGCGGCAGCTTCCGCGCCGCCGTCGTCCACGCCGCGTCCATCGCCCTCACGCGCTTCTGATGCGCCCTTGCCATGCCCGTGTCCGGCGGACCCACCGCCCCTCGAACCGGAAGCGCCGTCGCCATCGCCCGCAGTTCCAGGCAGCCCCTTCTCCTGAGCTCCCGTATTGGAGTTTGCGTCGGGCGCGGCGGCCATTTGGAGAGGCTTGGGGTGCAGGATATCGCCCGCCTTTGGGGGATGCGGATGGCTCACGGCGCGATGGGCGGCGACCCCGCCGACAACGGCGATGCAGGCGGCGTTGAAAGCGAGGGACGCCGCGAGGGAATATCGAAATCGCTTATCGGTTGTCATGGGATCCTCCGGAATTACCTGATGTCGCCTCCGCGTCGTTTTTAGAAGTGTCCGGCTTCCCGGTGCGCGGCGTTGCGATCAAAACTTCGGCGTGGGTGTGAGAGGCCGCGATGACCCCATTCACTTCGTCCATCAGTTCGATCAAGGTCTGTGTCTTTTGTGTGGAGGCGACATTGAGCACCACCACTGAATTTGGGTGCGCAATCAGCGATTTCGTGAGCCGCTCTTTCCAGACGCCCTGGGCGACGGGGCGTTTGTCGAGATAATAGCCGCCCTGCGGCGACAGCGAAACCATCACCGACGACGGCGCCTTTCCGCCCGCCTTGGTCTGGCGTGGAAGGCTGACGTTCATGCCCTTCATATGCGTCATGGTCAGCCAGGTGATCATGAAAAAGACCAGCAAAAAGAAGATCGTGTCGATCATCGGAATGATCTCGATGCGTCCGCGCCGCATCTCCGGCTGTGGCAGTCTCATGGCCGTTTCTCCCACTGATCGCT
>JAOQAA010000372.1 GCA_025963815.1 Capsulimonas sp. | reverse complement strand
GCCTAGAAGTGCACGATGTGCCCCTCCGGGCACTCCAGAAACGTGGCCGAAAGTCAGTCCTCATCTGGAGGCGGGCGCCCTCGGGACAGTCGTGCTTTTCTAGCCCGGGCGCCGCTTGCGAGTGTTCAATCGCCGGACACGACGCACGTAACGCAAAATTGTAATTCTGTATTATTAGCAACCATTGAGCAAGGACTACCTCATTATGCCCGGACGCAGCCATCGTGACCGTCTTCTCTTTGAATTGGCCGATACCCGCCAAGAACTCATGGCTGCCGTCACTCCGTTAAAACCCGGCGGCCTCGACTGGGCGCCCGCCGAGGGCATGAAGACCATCCGTACGATCCTGCAAGAGATCGGAACGATGGAAAAGGTCACGCTCCACGTCGCGATCCATCAAGTGGCCCCCGATTGGGACGAGATCTGGCGCGCCTTCGCCACCACCACTCCCAACGTCACCGAATCCCTGGACAAACTCACCGCCGCCCGCCAGGAAACCCTGCGTTACCTAGACGGAGCATCGGAAGAAACCCTCGAAACCCCCATCCCCATGCCCGACGGCTGGGAAGGCTACTTCGGCGGCGCCCACATCGAGCCGGAAGAGCTGATCCGCTGGATTGCCCGCCACGAATACTACCACCTCGGCCAGATCATCACCTACCGCTGGAGCCAGGGCGACGAACCGGCGTCGACGGCGTAATATGTACAGCCAGCAGGTGACAGCGCCACCGAAACACAGGGACCTCTCGAATGCAGATTCAGTACAATGGAGCTACGGAAAAATGCAGGATCGACCCGAACAAAGCAAGATCATCGCCGAAACCTCAGTCGCATCAGCGGATGAGGCGTACATAATTGCTAACCTTTGGAATTTGTACCAATATGATCTCTCCGAAGCAGGAGACACGCCGATAAACGCGCACGGTCTCTTTGAAGACGCCGATGTTGCTTCGCGAGACCTTCTTGACAGCATTCGCTATTGGTGGGAGAGACCAAATATCCTCATTCCATTCATTATCCGGGCAGATGGACGCGCCGCCGGCTTTGGTATGGTGGGGGCCGCTCCTGGTTGTGCTCCTAAAGGATGCGACTATTTCATGCACGAGTTCTTCGTTGTACGGGAATTTCGAGGACGCGATATCGCCAGGGCGGCAACGGCTACGATATTCGGAACGCTTCCTGGAAGGTGGGAGCTTAGGGTAATGCTAGAAAACTCGCGCGCGCTTGCGTTTTGGAGGGCGGCAATCAAATCCGGCAACTATTCCTCAGTAGTAGAGACCAGGAAATACATTGAGGTAGACTCTCAGGACAAAATTGTGTTTCAATTTGATACAGGCAGCCATCTCGTATCATGACGTAAGGTCGTCGGAGATGGTCCGAACCGTAAAGTACGATCCCCCATTCGATGAAGCAATATTTACTGGAACCCCTCAGTCCATTGTCAGCGAACTGCAAGATGCATATGATGCTCTGAAGACCGCGAACGGCATTCGAAACGGACCTCCATAAGAATAATCGATCAATAAGCAGACGAAAAGATGTCGATTGCAAAGATATGCGGATGGGAATATTGATCCAGCTTTGACGCACCAGAGAGAGTAAGGATATATCATGAATCAACGACCATTTGGGCGCACGGGGGCGCGGGTTTCGGAAATTGGGCTGGGGTGCTGGCAGCTGGGGGGATCGGATTGGGGGGATGTGTCCGATGCGGCGGCGCATACGATTTTGCAGACGGCGGTGGATGCCGGGACGAATATGCTCGACACGGCGGATGTGTATGGTTCGGGGCGCAGTGAGGAACTGATCGGAAGCTTCTTGAAGACGCAGTCGGAGCCGATCTATGTCGCGACGAAGCTTGGACGTGGGTCCGATCCGGGCTGGCCGGAGAATTTCACGGATGCGGCCATTCGCAAACACACCGAGGCGTCGCTGCGGCGGCTGGGCGTGGAGACGCTGGATCTGACGCAGCTGCACTGCATTCCGACGGAAGAACTACGCAAGGGTCAAGTGTTTGATTCTCTGCGGACGCTGAAGTCCGAGGGAAAGATCAAGGACTTTGGGGCGAGTGTCGAGTCCATGGAGGAGGCGCTGATCTGTCTGGATCAGCCGGAGCTGGCGTCACTTCAGATCATTTTCAATATCTTTCGGCAGAAGCCGATCGATGTGCTGTTTGAGCGCGCGAAGGCGCAGGACGTCGCGATCATCGTCCGCCTGCCGCTCGCCAGCGGACTGCTCAGCGGCAAGATGAAGCAGGGAACGCAGTTCGCCGAGAACGACCATCGCAAATACAATCGCGATGGGCAAGCGTTCAACGTCGGCGAGACATTCGCCGGATTGCCGTACGAACTGGGCGTCACACTCTCCGACGACCTCAAGGCCTATGTCCCGGACGGCGAGACGATGGCGCAGTGGGCGCTGCGCTGGATCCTGGATTTCGACGCTGTCAGCGTCGTCATTCCCGGCGCCTCCCGCCCGGAGCAGGCCGCCGCCAACGCCGCCGCCTCCAAGCTGCCCCCGCTCGGCGCGGACGCCCACGCCAAACTGCGCGAGTTCTACACGACGCGCGTGGCGGAGCATATTCGCGGTCCGTATTAGTTACCGCGCTATCTTCAATAAGACCGCAGCACTCACACAAATCCGGCCCGCATGGCGCTCTCTTCCCTGAGAACGCCGTGCGGGCCGGATTTTTTAGGTTTCGCCTAAACGGCGAACTGCGCAGACTTAGCGGTTGTCATGATCGCGGCCATTGTTATGGTCGTTGTTATGGTTTTTATCTTTGTCTTTGTCCCAACCCTTGTGCTTGCCATTATCCCAGCCGTTATGATTCCCATTATCGTTATGGTTATCGCGGTTCCAATCCTGGTTATTGCCGTTGTTCCAGTCGTGGTTGTTATTGTTCCAGCTGCCGTTATTGTTGTTATCCCAGTTATTGTTACTGCCGCTGTGTGTCCGACGCCATTCCTGCTGGCGTCGCTCGCGCGCCAGGCGATCACGTCGCTCGCGAGCGATACGGTCGCGCTGGGTTCGGCTGAGCCGGTCGCCGAAGCTAGTTGGCTGCGTATTGCGATCGCGCCAGTTCTGATCCTGACTGGAATATCCGCTTCGATCCCAGGAGTTGTGATCGGGAGCAGCGGCCGCCGGCTTCGCCGCCGTCAGTCCCGCCAGGCCCAAGGTTGCAACACCTGCAATAACCGCCAATGAAATTTTATATTTGTTCGACATCTTTTCCTCCAAAGTCTGACCATTTGTCAGCAATTGTCTTGCTGTTATAAGACGGACAGTATCACGGCGTGAATTGTTCCATCTAGCGTTTGTTTAGCGTTCGCGGCCACTCCCGGCGATATGGCGAAGAGAGAGGGAAAAGGCGATGGGGCAGAAGAAGGATCAATCAAATCCAGGAAAGTCAAAGCATGTGCTGGCCGTGCGGATGCTGGCGGCGCGCATAGCGTGGCTGGACGGGCGTCCGCAATGGCGCGATGGTCAAATCGTCTGGCGCACGGAGGCCGGCGACGCCACGCCCTGCGTGTTTCTGTTTGCTCAGGCGCAGCGGTCCCTCCACAAGATTTCGAAATACCCATTGGCGTCACGGATAGCGTTTGGCGATATTGACGCCTGGTTCACACGGAAACAATCGCAATTGGAGCTGGCGAAACGGCTCCATGCCCTTCCCATGCTCGATTTGAAGCGCCTGGTCGAAAGCGCCGCCCGCCGAGACATCTCCTCTATCTCCACTCTCGTTTCACTGCTCGTCGCAGAAGCGCTTTGCGGCGGCGAGCTCCCCTATTCTCCCAGTCGCGCATTAGTATTGCTCGGCGATTTATCCATCACGCCGTTGCGCGCCTTGTTTGCCGCCCCAGACGCTCCCGAAGCGGCGCGTGCGCTGGCGGGGCTCGTTCTGGGAGCCATCGAGCGTCATGGCTTTGTCACCGCGCGGCCATGCAAGACGGACGGCGAAGATTGGCGGGATCGCTGCTTTGCCTGGGGATATACGTATGGACTGACCGATGATACCTCTCTGATCCTGGCGCTGCTGGAGCCTCCGGACGGCAAGGCGCTCGCCCGCCGCTGCTTCGCCGCCCTGCAATCGCCAAGCGCATTCCACTGCACAATCGCTCAAGTTCGAGGATGGGTCGCTTCAGGCCAAAGCCCAACCCAGGCTGTCGCCATGGCGGAGGTCGCCTCTGAAGCATGTGCGCTGGAGCGGCAAATGCTCGATGTGAAGGATGATCTCCCGGATCACGAATTTCCCCAGCAGCGTCGGGAAACCTTCGAAATGCTGCACGCGGAACGGCGAGAGGCGGTGAGTGAAATCGCCGGATTATTTCACCAATGCCTCGACACGCACGGCGCCGAGGCGGGACGGCTCTTCTTGCAAGCCGCCGGCTCTCTCTACTCCCTCTCACACACGCTTCTCAACCGCTCCGAGGTCTTCGCCATGCTTCATGCATCGGCGCGCCGAGTATTAATCGCTGGCCTGGAATTGGGAGATGATATTACGCCGGCTTACCTGGCGCTTCTCGTAGAACAATCTGAGGAGTTATGGCTATTCCGGGCGATGCCCCAGGGGAAAAACGCGCGCACGGTGAAGTATCGTTTCGATTTCTGGCTAGGCGAGCGGCGTGATGTCGTCATGGATTGCCGCAAGCTGCTCGCCGCCAGCCGCGACAGGACAGTCGTGGCGCGCGCCTTGGCGCTGGACGACGGCGCGATCGGCTATCTCTCGGCGGTTGCATCACTGTCACGAGAAGAATGGACGGATCCGCAGCAATACCGTGTCGCAATCTCGCTGATGGAGTGGATTTCTCCGTGCGAAAAGGGAGCTCGTTATGACTGTGT
>JAOQAA010000301.1 GCA_025963815.1 Capsulimonas sp. | reverse complement strand
TTACGCGAGATCGAAGTCCGCTTCGAACGTCCGCCGCCAGGGCAGACGCACGCTTCCGGGGGTGAGAGCCAGGCCCGCGCCGACTCCCGCTTGCTGGAGCTTTCCCAAAAGCTGGGAGAGATGCGATTCGATGATGGCCCGGGTTTCGGCCTGCTCTTCGGGGGAGTTGGGATCGGGGTCACGGCGGCCGTGACGCTCTTCAACGATATCGCGTGCGGCGCGGCGCGCGACTGTCTGGTAGCCCCAATCCTCTAAGAACCGATGGGCGAGGAACCGTGTTTGCGCCGCCGCCCGCTCGGGGACGCCGTCGATATACAGGGCGCAGACCCCGTGCGCCACTACCACCCCGAGGGTGTTTCCAGCGGTGTTCCAGGCGCCGTATGCGGACAATGATCCCGGACGCAGCGCGGCGCCTTCGGCCAGAAGCATGTCGGAAAAGAGCGGGTCGCCGCCATTAGGATAGGCGACATCGCCGAGCGCTACCGGGATGCCGGAGGATTGCAGCGCGCCGAGACGCGTCAGAAATTTTTGATATGGCGCGGTGCGGTCCCGCCGATCCTCGTCCGCGTATTCCAATCGGTAGTCCGTGCGCCGGGGGGATGGCGTCACGACGCCGAGGACAAAGTCGCAGGCGTCCACGGATTCTGCAGCGACGCAGCCGCAGGCGGCGATCTGACCCAGCACCGTCTCTCGCACCGGCCGGTCTTCGTAGGGCGCGACGATCTCTTCGTCGCCGGGGATGGCGTATTCCACCCAGACGCGCGGCTTGCGTCCGTGATGCGCATTGATGAGCTGCGCGGCCAGCGCTGAACCCACCTCGTCGGCTCCTGGGTACATATGCAGTCGTCCTGAGAGCGCGGGACCGATCAGGCGGGGCCACCCGCGCAGCCAGTCGCGTTCGCGGCTGGGGAAGCCGTGGGCGGCGGTGTCGTCGGAGGTCAGCAGCAGGCTGGCGATCTTGCCGCGCGCCGCCAGATCGATCAGGCCGAGGTTCACGGCGTGGTTGCGCAGGCGGCGCATCAGCCAGTCGGCCTTGAGGTCCGCTGGAATCTGAGCATCCAGATCTTTTAAGATCACGCGCTCTTCGCCTGTCAGAAGCTCCGTTTCCGACCGATGCGTCAGCCGCGCCCACTTATAGAAGCGCGTGCCCCACTGCTCCCAGTACAGCGGCTCCTCGACGCAGTTATCGGCGTTGGCCACCCGGGTGATCAGCGAAAAGGCGTGCACGGGGATCGCCGCGCCGACTTCCTCCAGCACGCCCAGCCGTCCCAGGACGGCGGCGGCGCTGTCCTGGGAAATGCGGGCGTTGATGAGATTGCCGTAGCCCAGATAGTCACAAGAGACGATGGCGGCCGACGCCGTTTGCGGCGCTTCGCGCAGCCAGCGCGTGACGGCGTCCAGGTCGGCGGGCTCGCGCTGAAGGCCGAGCGAATCCGCAGGCGGCAGCAGCACCTCCGCGCCGGCGATCTCTCCAAGCATCTGAGGATAACGGGTGTTGACGGGGCGCTCGTCGAGCGGGACAAGCGCGATGCGCAGCGGTGCGAGGTTCATAATTCAGAGGTCTCCTTTCGGAGCAGGGATTACGAGGGCGGCGGCGCCGATGGTCGAGGCGTGCTCGCCAAGCGAGGCAAGCATCACCGAAGTTTGGGCGGGGCCGGGCAGGGCGCGCTCACGCAGAACGGCGCGGGCGGGATCCAGCAGCAGGTCGCCGAGCCCGGCCAGGCCGCCGCCGATCACAATCGCATCTGGATCGAGTGCGTTGGCGAGACTGACCAGACCGAAGCCCAAATAGCGGCCGGTCTGCGCGATCGCCGCCGCCCCAAGACCGCCTGGATCCTGCACGGCGTCCGCGCCGATCTCCGCGCCGGTAATGCTCGCTTCATCGTCTCCCGCGATCTCGCGCCAGGTCTGAACGAGGCCGGCGCCGCTCGCGTAGGCCTCCAGCGTGCCCTGGGCGCCGCCGGCGTCACGCCGGGCGTTCGCGTCCATCGTCAGCAATATGTGTCCGAACTCCCCGCCCGTCCAGTGTGCGCCATGGTGAACGCGGCCCTCCAGCAGCAGCGCGCCGCCGACGCCCGTGCCGAGCGCAAGAAAGACGACGGTGGATAATCCGCGCCCCGCGCCGAACTTCGCTTCGCCGGCTGCAAGCGCGTTGACATCGTTGTCCACCGCGACGGGAACGCCGAACGCCTCGGCAAAGGCGGGGCCGATCTCCGTTCCCGCCCAGCCGGGCAGCAAATCCGTAGCGGAGACAACTATGCCGCCTGTGGCGTCGATCTGTCCCCCTGCGCCGACCCCAACGCCAGCGATTGGCTCGTCATAGTCGTGCAGCAGTTCCTGCCCTAGGGCGATTGCATTCTGGAGCACATGCGCCCCGCCGCGCTCGGCCTCTGTTGGGCGTGCCCCCAGCTTCAAGACAAGACCATGGGCGTCCACCAGAGCCCCGGCGATTTTAGTGCCGCCAATATCAATTCCCAGATAAACGGGCATTCGAAATCTACTTTCCCGCCACTGCGCGGGCGAACCGCTCCGTGATTTGCTGCGGCCGTGTGATCGCCCCGCCGACAATCACCGCGAACGCACCAGCGTCCAGCGCCGCCCGCGCCTGCTCCGGCGTATGGATTCGCCCTTCGGCGAACAATGGGACATCGAGCGCCGAGGCTAAACGCGTCACCAGCTCCAAATCCGGTCCTTCTAATTGAGGGCTGTACGGCGTATATCCCGACATCGTCGTGGAAACAAACTCCGCGCCCGCCGCCTGCGCCGCCACGCCTTCGTCAAAGGTGGAGATATCCGCCAGCACGGGAAGCCCGGTCGCCGCGCGCACGGCGGCAATAAACTCCGCCGTCGTTCCTTCCGGATGGGGTCGATCCGTCGCGTCCAGCGCAATCATGTCCGCGCCCGCGTCCGCCACCGCCTGCGCATCTCTCAATGTCGGCGTGATATACACATCATAATCCGCCACATCGACCTTATATAGACCGATAATTGGCAGCGTCGTGACCGCCCGAATGGCGGCGATATCCACCGGGCTATTCGCCCGGATCCCGACCGCACCGCCGCGCTCGGCTGCGACTGCTAGTTTCGCCATGATCTCGCCGCCGAACAGCGCTTCGCCAGGCAGCGCCTGACAGCTCACGATGAGACCGCCGCGCAGGCGCCCGGCGAGGGATTTGTGAGAAGAAGTTTGAGAAATCGTCATGGCGTCAGTGTACGGATTCGGGGGTAGGTTGTCAAGAGTGAGGCTTTTTCTCGATCTCTCCCAGACGCCGCAGCAGTGGGGTGATCGTCAGGCCCTGCACGATGATGGAGAAGGCGACCACGCCGAAGGTGACGGTGAGGATTTCGGAGCGGCCGGGGGTATCGGGGGGCAGGCCGAGGGCGAGGGCGAGGGCGAGGGCGCCGCGCAGGCCGCCCCAGAAGAGGATGTGCTGGCGGCTGGTGGAGATCCGCTGCGCCGTCCGGGCGTAGAAGGCGCTGCATCCGTAGACGGCGGCGGCGCGGCCCAGGAGCACGACGAGGATGGCGATCAGCGTGGGGATGAGCAAGCTGACGGAGCTTTCACGGGCGCCGCGCATGCCGATCAATAAAAAGATGAGGGAGTTGGCGAGGAACGCGGCGTATTCCCAGAAGGCGCCGACCGCCTCGCGGCCCCGGTCTGTGATGGCGCGCCCGGGACCGATGTTGCCGATCAGCATCCCCGCTGTCAGTGTCGCGAGCACCCCGGAGAGATGGAAGTGCTCGGCAAGCAGAAACGAACCGTAAGCGGCGACGACCGTGAAGGAAATCTCCACGAGATGATCGGTCGCGCGTCCGATCATCAGCAGGGCGGCTGCGCCGACAAGGGCGCCGCAGAGAATGCCTCCTGCGACCGTAACGCAGAAACTGAGGGCGATTGCGCCGGCGGACATGCCCGCGCCCAGGACCACCGATGAAACGACGGCGAATAGCACAGCCGCAGTGCCGTCGTTGAAAAGGCTTTCCGCTTCCACCAAAAGGCGAAGCCGCCCATGCACGCCCGCCTCTTTAAAAGTGGCGATGACCGAGACTGGGTCAGTGGCGGAGATCAGCACTCCGAACAAAAGCGCGCTCGGCCAGGCCCATTGAGCCCCGAAATGCATCCCCGCCGCCGTGACTGCCGTGGCGATCAATACGCCGACAGTCGCCAGGAGCGTGATCGGCCCAAAGTCGCGCCGGAGTTCCGTCCAGGGAATAAAGTATGCGGCTTCGAAAATCAAAGGCGGCAGAAACGCCGTGAAGATCAGGTGCTTGGTCAGGTGAATGTGCGGCGACAAGCCCGTGAGAACCATCACGCCGCCAGCAAGCACAAGGCCGACGGTGTAGGGAAGGCGAAGCCGCTGTGCGATCGTCGCGACAACCGCCGCGACCAGCAGCAGGATCTCAATATTTTCGATGCTTAGATCCATAGTAATTGAGGTTCGGCCGCCATGCACCGAGTATACCCAATCCGCGGCGCTGCTTGTTCCGGGTAAACTGTAACCAGATTGGGGAGAGAGTATTGAAAATTAAGGTGGATCTGCATCCCATTTATAATGACAGCCGCGAGATCGATGCGGCTCTGCTCAAGGGCGTCGAAGACGCCGTGGCCAAACGCGCCACGGAGCTGGAGGTCATTCCCGGCAAGGGATCGGGAGCGCTGAAGAAGACGGTCATCCGGTTCTTTGAGCGTCCGGAAATCAGGTCTCAGTATCATCGGCTCGAAAGGGACGGCGACAACTGGGGGCGCTTGTTCATTCACTTCCGCTGGGCGCGCCTTCAGGAAGCGAAACACGAGCCGGTTCCCGAGGAACGCGTCGACTACAAATGCTTTTGCTGCGAAGCCGCCGTGTCGACGAGGGTCGACCGCGAGATACTGGACGAGACGCCGACGGAGGTTCGTATTGAGGAATGTCCCTCCTGCGGATCGCCGAATAAGCTGACATTTCAGCTGCGCAAACGCGGAGATGTCAGCGTGCACGCGATCTCTGGATATGAGGAGTAATATAGGCGCCAGCGATAAAAAAGGACGATGAGCATCTGCCATCGTCCATTTCTTATCGCTAGCTTGGTTCGTAATGTGATAATTGCAATTATGGCGTGCGTGCATATAATTATGTGC
>JAOQAA010000300.1 GCA_025963815.1 Capsulimonas sp. | reverse complement strand
GGTGTGAGCCTGCTGGGCCATTCCGGCAAGCTTTCCTGGTCTCAGACCGATCTTGGCCTTGTCGTGACGCTTCCGGATCAAAAGCCCTGCGATTATGTCTACACCCTTCAGATTCGCGGGGGCGGTCTTAAGCCCGTTCCGTTCACGGAGGTTGCGGAGGTTGTGGAGCCTGTGCGCCCCGCCGCGGATGGCTCTCTGACGCTCATTCCTGACGCCGCCGCGGTGACCGGAGGAATCGTGGCGCAGGGCGGATCCACGCCCAATCTCGGCTACTGGAGTAGCGCCACGGACAGTGTTTCCTGGAAGGTGCATTTTGACGCACCTGGCGCATACGACATCAAGACGAAGACTGCCTCACCCGCCGGCTCCCGTGTTCTCGTCACCGGCGTTGGAAGCGATGTGTCGCTCACCGCTCCAGCGACCGGGGGGTGGGATCAGTACGTCGATGTCTCTGGCGGTCCATTGAACGTCCCAGCGGCGGGGGACTACACGCTGACCATCCGTCCCGCAGATGCGGCGACCTGGAAACCCATTAATCTCGCTGCGCTGGTGCTGACGCCTAGAACGGCGTCTTAACAATGGCGCAAGCTCCATAGAAACACATTTCGGAAGGGAAAGCGCGTACTGTCGACTAACTGTGGTTTGGCGTTGTGTGATGGACGCAAGAATTACCGAGTAGGGAGTGCGTTTATGGAGCCTTTGCGAGTGGGCGTCGTGGGATGCGGCGTGATTTCGGGAACACATGGGGACGCTCTGCGGCGTCTGGAACAAGAAGGATTGGCGCGGCTGGCGGGGACGACGGATGTCTTGCGCGGCCGGGCCGAGGAGTTTGCCGGCAAGTATGGCTGTAAGGTCTTTGAGTCGTTTGATGAGATGATCGCCAGCCCCGAGATCGATTCGGTGACGCTTTGCACGCCGAGCGGGCTGCATGGTCGGATGGCGGCGCAGGCGGCGCGGGCGGGCAAGCATATTTTGTCTGAGAAGCCGCTGGATGTTTGGATCGACGCCGTGGATGAGGCGATCGCGGCGGCGAAGGCGGCGGGCGTCACTTATGGCGGCGTGTTTCAGGAGCGGTTTTCGCCGGCGGCGCGCAAGGTGAAGCGTGCGGTGGAGTCGGGCGCCTTTGGCGAGATCGTGCTCGCGTGCGCGGAGACCAAGTGGTATCGAAGCCAGGATTATTACGACAGTGGTGACTGGCGCGGCACGTGGGCGCTGGATGCGGGCGTCTTTTCCAACCAGGGTATCCATAGCCTCGACAAAGTCCAGTGGCTGGCCGGGCCGGTCGAGGAAGTTCTTTCGGCGACTTTGACCCCAGGGTTCCACCGGACCATCGAAGGCGAGACGCTGGGCGTCGCCACCGTGCGCTTTCAGAACGGCGCGCTGGGGACCATCACCATGACCACCCTGGCGTACGACGGTTTCCCCGAGCGGATCGATGTCAGCGGGACCAAGGGCAGCGCGATGCTGGTGGGCGACCATCTGGCGCACTTCACCACCAAAGACCCCTATGAAGACGAGTTCGGCGATCTGAGCGGCGCATCCGAGACACACGCCAATACGTCTAAAGACCCGGCGGCATTGGTCGGCGACGGGCACTACGGCAACATTCGCGACTTCGTTCTCGCCGTGCGCGAAGGACGCCCGCCGCAGGTCGCCGCCGAAGGCGCGCGTCATGCCGTCAATCTGCTCAACATGATCTACGCCAAGGCCAAAGTCGGTCCGTATTCGTAATCCTGGTAAAAATAAGGGTGCATAAATCCCCGTAAACATCCTATAATGAAATCACCATAACCCACCAATCGCTGCTCGACAAAGGCAAACTCTCCGAAAGGGGAGGACGCAAAGCGCATGGGCCTATAACTGGACCGCCGTTGGGCGGCTCCGGCATGGCAGCCACGTTTCCGAAGGTGCGAGTGCGTGAAATAGATGATAGAACGCCCGGTCTCTTCTAGGAAGAGGCTCGGGCGTTTTGTCCGTTATGGTTCTTGGTGAGCCAAAATATCCTGTCGTTTGCCAAAAAAGTGCTCTTTAGCCCTGCCTCCTTCATGCCGATAATAAACATATGAATGTGATTCGTCATGCGCGATATGCGGACAAGGTCATGCGCATCGAAGGCGCGCTTGCGGTTTCCGGGGTAGGGGGCGGCGTGCTTCTGTGGACTCAGGCCGCTTACTTTGGAGGCTACGGCTTTGCGGCGGCGGCGTTTCTTGCGCTCGGCGGCGTCAATATCGGCGTCAAGGCGATGCGCAACTACAACCGTTATCTGCGCGGCGCGGAAGGAGAAGAAGCGGCGCTCGCGGCGCTGCTGGCGCTTCCCGACGGATATTCCTGTATCTCCAACTTCGTCGTCCCCGGCACGCATCAGGGGGACGCCGACCTGATCGTCGTCGGCCCGTTCGGTGTTCTGGTTGTCGAAGTGAAGACGTTCACCGGGCATTACGCGTGTCACGGCGATGCCTGGTTCCGGGTGCATGACGACGGCGTGCGGCAGCCGCTGCGCAGCAGCGTCACGAAACAGCTGAAGCGAAACCGCAAGGCGGCGCAGCATTATCTGGTGGACTGCGACAGCCAGTCGCCCGTGTACGCCATAGCCGTCTTTCCCGATGCGCTGAAGCTCGACTGTGTCCACCCGACAGCTCCCATGGTGCGACTGTCAGGTCTGGCGGACCATGTTTTGAGCCTGCCGCCCGCACCGGGAGGACTGGACACGGCGCCGCTGGAGGCGCTGTTCGGCCCCACTCAGTCACGTGAGGCGGATACGTCCGCAGGCCGAGAGCCAAGTCCAGGAATCTCTTCATGAATACCTCAACGCCCAGCGTTTTATGGCCGAAACGGCGTGTCCTCGGCACGGGGCTCGTGGCTGCGCTTTGCGCCGCCCTCTGCGAAACCGTCGAACACGCGTTGACGCCCAGTCTTACTCATTGGCAGTCGCATGTGATCGGGATCGTCACAGTTGGTCTTATCACCGGTGTTGCGGCCGCTTATCTGGCCGCTTTTTATGAGCGGATGCGGCGGCGGATGCGGCGTGAAGAAGAGGCGCGAATCTGGGCGGAAGAATCGCTGCGCCGTTCGTGTGAGTGCTTGGAAGCCATTGTCGAGGAGCGCACCCGCGATCTGGAGGCCGCGTCAGAAGAAATGCGGCGTGAAGTCGAAGAGCGGCGGGAATCCGAGCAGCGGCTGCGGGAAAGCCAGAGCCGCATGCACGCTATTCTGACCGGCGCCCCTCTGGTGATTTTCGCCATGGACAATAAGGGAGTGATACGGCTGTCCGAGGGGCAGGCGCTGAGCGTCGTGGGGCTGCGTCCAGGAGAAGTCGTCGGCCGTTCGATGTTCGAACTGTACCGCAACGATCCTCACTCGCTCTCCATCATTCGCCGCGCGCTCTCCGGGGAAAGCGTGCGCGAAACGAGACATGTCGGCGACGCCTATTTCGATTCGCAGTATACACCTGAATTCGATGTGGAAGGGCGCGTGACGGGAGTGATCGGCGTCTGTACGGACATCACTGAGCGCGTTCGGGTGGAGGCGCGCAATCGGAGCATTGTTGAGAACGCCGTCGAAGGCATTTACCAGACGACGATGGGAGGGCGGCTAATCAGCGCCAACCCATCCATGGCCGCGATCCTTGGGTTTGACAGTCCGGAAGAGCTGATCGGCTGCGTGGACCATATCGGGCGTGATTTCTATGTCGATTCGAATCGGCGC
>JAOQAA010000273.1 GCA_025963815.1 Capsulimonas sp. | reverse complement strand
AGCCCAGCTGGGCCTGGTGGATCACGCAGGGCGCCACGACCCTGTGGGAACAGTGGACCGAGAGCGATTCACACAACCACATCATGTTCGGCGACGTCAGCAACTGGTTCTTTCAGGGCCTCGCCGGCATCGGCCTGGACCCCGAATCACCCGGCTTCGCGCATATCCTCGTTCGCCCGCAAGTCGTCGGCGGCATCACCTGGGCCAAGGGCAGTCACCTCGGGCCGCACGGAAAGATCACGACGAGCTGGACCCACCAGAACGGCAAATTCCATCTCGACGTTACCGTTCCCGCCAATTCCACCGCGACCGTCTGGATCCCAACATCCGACTCTGCCAAGGTCACTGAAGGCGGCTTGTCGGCCGAGAAGTCCAGGGGCGTCACATTGGTGCGCCAGGAAGACGCCGCAGCGGTGTACTCTATTGGATCTGGGACCTATTCGTTTACGGCGTAGATTTGGACGCGGCGCCAAGGCGTACTCAGCCCTTCGTGATAAATCACAGCTCCAGGAGACTTTTGGTTTCCTGGAGCTGTTTTGTGTTTCGCCTGACTAATTAAAAAACAACCGAGCAGGCGGACGTTTCGTTTGGGCGGCTTGAGTGGTATATTAACGCCAGAACTTGCGTTCATGGAAGAACGCGTCAATTATATTGGTTATAGGCAAAAGGAGCAGGCAATGAAAACGAAGTTATGGATTGCGGCGGTGGGTTTGCTGGCGACAGCGGCGCACGCGGATACAACGACGGTGGTGACGCAGCGGACGACGTCCACTCCCGCAGTGACGGTCACCGTCAATCAGCAGCGCGTGGCGTTCGCAGGAGCAGGCCCGATCATCGCCGAGGGCGGCAGCGTTTTCGTGCCGCTTCGCGGCGTCTTTGAGCAGCTGGGCGGCCAGATTCAGTGGGAGCCGGCCTCGCAAGTCGTTACCGGCGCGCGTCCCGGCCATCAGTTCCGAATTCGCATCGGCTCCGACCAAGCGCTGGTCGACGGTACACAGCGTACCCTGACTGTCGCGCCGCGTGTCATCGGCAAGACGACCTACGTCCCACTGCGTTTCGCCAGCGAAGCCCTCGGCGCCACCGTCGATTGGCAGCCCAGCACCCGAACGGTTTTAATTACTTCCGCGCCAACGGAAGCCGTCATCAAAAAGACCACGACGACCACCACGACCACTGTTAAGCATTGACCCAAAAGAAAACTGGCGGTTGAAAACCGCGCCTGCAAGAGCGCGGAAACCCACCTGCGTGGGTTACATAATCAGAAACGATATCGTATAATACTTAGCCCTCTATAAGGCGATATCGTGACGAATTATGCAGTCCTCGGAGGAGGACTTCTGCGCTCTTGCAGGCGCAGTTTTAACCGCCAGTTATCTTGTGAATCTTCCTACGCCGCCTTCAGCAGCTCCGCTGAATTCTCCGCATTAAACTCATCAACGATATGCTTGAGCGTCGCGTCGAAATCCTCGTGCGCCACCTGGCAGGTGCCGGCGGGCGCGTGGCCGCCGCCGCCGTGGGTGCGCATTACGGCGCCGACGTTAGCGCCCGAGGAACGATTGACGATGCTGTGGCCGCAGGCGAACACGCAGTTTTGATTGCGGAAGCCGTTGACGATCCAGATCGAGATATTCTGCTCTGGCCACATCGCGTACACTAAAAAGCGATTGCCGCAGAAGATCGGATCGACGTCGCGCAGGTCTGTCACGATTGTACTGCCGACGGTCCGTGTGCGCTCCAGCAGCATCTCGCGGAAGAGTTTGTCCTGCTCGAAATAGCGCACCACTCGCTCCTGAACGTCGGGCATTTCTAAGATTTCTTCAATCGTCATCGTCATGCACGCATCGATCAGATCGTACATCAACTGGTAGTTGCTGATGCGATAATCTTTGAAGCGGCCCAGGCCCGTGCGTGCGTCCATGAGGAACGAGAGGAGAGCCCAGCCCGTGGGGTTGAGGATCTCGTCGCGGCAGAACTGCGCGGAGTCCGCCTTGTCCACCTCGAACATCATCACTTCAATACCGGGGAAACGCGCGGCGCCGCCGTAGTAATCGTAGATCACGCGCGCGGCGCTGGGGGCAAGCCGGCATTCGCCAACGAACTGCTGCTTGCCGACGACTCGTTCGATCTCGGTGGCGTGATGGTCGAACCAGAGGCCGCAGCCGGGCATGAAGGGGACATTCGCGAGAATATCCTGGCCGGACACCTCGAACGCTCCATCCTGCAAGTCCTTCGGATGCACAAATTTAATCGAGCCTACATCCTCGACCTGCTTAAGTAAGACGGCGCAGATCAAACCGTCGAAATCGGAACGCGTGACAAGACGCATATTAGTCCTCCTGATGACACTCACTAAGTATTATTGGCAGATGACCCTGGGAAGCATAGGGGCGCCAAACTTGACTTTTCGGGTGGCGGGCGGCTATAATAAGGGCTGGAAAGTGTAGGAATTATGGCTGATCTCATACAAGTTGATCTTCTCCCCAAAGTCTCCCTCGGTCTTGCCGAAGCGCCGGTCGTCGCCAATCGCCGTATCCCGGAATGGCTGACGATCAAGCTGCCGAAACGGCGAGATATCGGAGAAGTGACCGACTTGATGCGCTCCTCCAAGCTGGTGACTGTCTGCGAGGAAGCACGCTGCCCGAACCTGGGCGAGTGCTGGTCCAAGCGCACCGCGACCTTTATGATCATGGGCGACACCTGCACGCGCTCCTGACGGTTCTGCGCCGTCAAGACGGGCAAGGGCGTCGCGCTGGATCCCCTGGAGCCAAAGCGCCTCGCCGAGAGCGCCGCCGCGCTTGGTCTGAAGCATACGGTTGTGACCAGCGTCAACCGCGACGAGCTGCCCGACGGCGGCTCGCACCACTTTGCCCAAACTATTCACTGGCTGCGCGAACTGCTGCCGGATACGATCATTGAAGTGCTGACCCCGGACTTTTTGGGGAACAAAACAAATATTCAAACCGTCGTAGATGCAAAACCCCATATTTTCAATCACAATATTGAGACCATCCCGCGTCTTTACCGAAAGGTTCGTCCGCAGGCGCGTTACAGCCGCTCGCTCCAGCTTTTGCAGTATGTGAAGCAGGCGGATCCCGAGATTTACACCAAATCCGGGTTCATGGTCGGATTTGGTGAAACCAAGGAAGAAGTCGTGGCGCTGATGGAGGACCTGAAGGCGCATGACGTGGATGCGGTCACCATTGGGCAGTATCTCAAGCCAGGGAAGAATTATCTCGATGTGGTCGAGTATGTACATCCGGACCGCTTCGCGGAATACAAAGAGATTGGCGAGCAAATGGGCTTCCTGTTTGTCGCCAGCGGCCCCTTTATCCGGTCTTCCTACAACGCCAAGGAGTTCAGCGATAAGTTCCTGGCAATGCGTGCGGCGAGCCGGGACGCTGCGTAACGCCACGCAGGCGCGAAGCGTCTCTCGTCTGGCCCCCTTTGGGAGGCCTGCGGAGGCATGAGACTTCGTAAATTGCCATCGCCTGCGCGTCTCCCGCGCGGGCCCATACTTCCCCGTCCCATCCGGTGGGCGAATCGCCTGCTGCTGATCGGTCCGGTGACAGCGGTCGCGGTCGCCGCCGCCGTGTCCCTGCATGGCGTCTGGCTCCTGCTCAGCGCCGATCTTCCTCCTATTCTCGCCGCCGAAATCTCACGACAGATCAAGCACGAAGTCCGCATTGGCCGCGTGGCGTATTCGACGCCGGGCGTGCTGACGGTTGAGAATGTGTCGGTTTCCACGGGCGCGACGTTCGCGGAGCGCAATGGGGAGGCGGCGCTGATCGCGCCGCGCCTGACGGTCTATTACGATTGGCGGGCTCTGATCTTTGACAGCGGCAACGCCGCGCACGCCGTCGGTGACGTCATTTTGGAGCGTCCCCGCCTGCTTGTCGAACAGTTTCCCAACAAACGGTTCAATTTCTCCGATATCCTGGAAACGAAAACCAAAAAGACCGGCAAGCCGTTCGCGGGGCGTGTGATTATCCACGGCGGCGCGCTCAGTTTTCGGGATTATTCGGCGCCAAAGATGGGTCGCCAGACCATGGCTCTTACCAATCTGCTGGGCGTGGAGGCGCTGGTCGATCTGCGATCCGAGCAGACGGCTTACTTTACGGTGGCCGGACAAGGAAATCAGAACCTGTTCAATGGGCTTGCGCTGCACGGGGCTGCGTCGCGCCAGACGGCGCACAACTTCCGTCTGGTGCTGGACGGTCAGAACTTCGACGCCGCTTACTGGGTCGCCTATGCCCGCGCTCTGCCGCAAGCGCACATCGTCGCCGGACGCGCGGACGCCCATCTGCTGCTATTTTCGCCGAGCAAGACAGCGCCGCTGGATATTGCCGGAAATGTCAGCGTGCGCGGTGGCGTGGTATATCAGAAAGACGCCCGCGTGCTGCACGGCCCCGTCCGAGACATCACCGGGCAGGCAAGTTTTACGCAATCGGGTCTCTCGCTGAATGGGGTGGCTTCGATCGCCGGCCAGCCGCTTTACGGCCAGGGAGTGATCCTCGATTTCAAGCATCCACAGGTCACGCTGACGGTCGGATCGCGCAGTCTGTCCGTGGCGGCGCTGTCATCCGTGCTTCCCCAGCTTCGAATGCCCAAGGGAGTTTCGGCGTCTCGCGTATCGGTTGTTGCGCGAATTACTGGACCGATCATGGCCCCGGCGATTGTCGGAGACATTGTCGTCCCTTCCCTGGCGATTCGGGGCAATATTCTGCGGGATGTTCGCGCGCACGGCGTCTATGCGAACAAGATCGTTTCCGTGCCGCTGCTGACCGGGAGGGTGGGGCAGGGAACGGTCTCACTGCGCGGTACGGCGGACCTGACGAACAAAAAACCGCTGATGAGCTTTGCCGGACGTGGGCAGGGGCTGGATCTTTCACAGCTGCGCACGGGGCAGCCCACGAAGACGTCGATCGGCGGTTTTGCCGATATCGCATTTGTCGGCGGCAACGCCGGGCGGCCACTCACGATCGTCTCCAATGTCACGGTCGCGCATGCGCGCTTGCAGCAAACTCTGCTGCAGTCACTTAAGGGACGGCTGACCTATGTGGACGGCCAGGGGCTGACGCTCAATCGCGTTCTGATCGCCGACGCGCACGGCGCCGGCACCGCGAGCGGCAAGATCCTGCTGACGGGTAAAGACCCCGTGCTGGATCTTTCCATCAACGCCGCTTCGCTCCAGCTGGGGCCGTTGCTGAAGCCTTACACGAAACAAGATATCGACGGCCTGGCGTTCTTCCAAGGGCGGCTGACGGGAACTGTGTCGTCGCCGCGCGCCGAGGGCGACCTGCACCTGTTTCATGCACACGTAAACAATATCAATCTGGACGCCGTGACCGGGCGGATTGCCGCCAGCCCGAACGGCATGCGTCTTCAGGACATCTATGTGCGCCGTTATCCGGCGCGGGCGTATATTGACGGGACGATCACGAAAATCGCCTCGGGCAATCCCGTGCTGGATCTGCGTGCGAGCCTCGCCGAAGGCAATATCCCGGACTTTATGGCCCTGGTCGATCCTAAAGCGCAGCAGAAGGCGGACAAACTGCTGCGTAAATCCAAGGCCGCCACCGTGGTCGCGAACGCTTTGCCGACCGTCACCGGCGTAGCCTCAGGTAAGTTTCAAATCTCCGGCCGCTTGAAGACGCCGCAGGTGACCGGGTCCGTAGCGATCGATCACGGCTCGGTCAACGCGTACCGGATCGACCACGCGCAGGCGAATATCGCTTATGCGAGCAAAACGATCCATCTGGACAAAGCCGTTGTGCGGTCCGGCTCGGCGACAGTCACCGGGGATGCTCAGTACAATTCGGCGACAGGAAAGGTCAACGGGATCTTCGCCGGCACGAATGTCTCTCTCTCCCGGTTCCATCGCTATACCAATCCGATCGCCAATGTGCTGGGGGATATTGATTTTTCGGGCTCGGTCGGCGGAACCGTCAAATCGCCCGCCGTCACATTTGGCCTTGTCGGCCGCGACTTGAGCGTCGACGGACAAAAGCTGGCGCTGTTTACGGGCTTTGGTTCTTATCAGAACGGCATGGTGAAGAGCACGGGAGACCCCTGGGAGTTTGACTTCCAGACCGTGCGCCCGGACGGCGCGACCGACCACATCCGATATATCGTGGATGCGTTTCGTGTGATGCTTCCGACTGCGCAGGCTCCGAAGCGGCGTCCTAGTTTAGCTCTCACCGCACACATTCCCGCCGATTCTCCGGAGACCGTGGCGCATCTGGTGGAAACGGTGCGCAACAGCAAATATGGAGATACGCCCGGTGGACAGTCGCTGCTGGCGAAGATCGACGCGCTGCCGCGCCCGCTCGCCGCTCGCCTGTCTCTGCCGTCATTTTCTCTGAATGGCCCATTGAATGCGCTGGCCGCGCACGGCGAACTCCAGCTTGATAGCGCCCAGCTTGGGACAAACTCTGTCAACTCGCTGAACGCTAAGTTTGGCTATGAACCCGGAGAAAAAGGGCGTTCGCATCTCGACTTGATCGGCAAGGAGATCAGTGTCGCCGGCGTCGCGCTGAGCGACTTGACCGCAAGCGCAGAATACGCCAACCGTGTGGTGACACTGGACAGCCTGAGAATCTCCAATGAGAAATCGCTGCTCACGGCGAGCGGGACCGCAGATCTTGACGGCTCCATCGACGCCACTCTCGAAGCGTCCTATGTTCCTCTGTCAATCTTCAATACCTTCCTGCCGAAGACTCGGTCGCTGGGCGGCGAAGTCAGCAGTTTGTACGTGAGCGCCAGTGGCCAGACAAAATCGCCGGATCTGACGGCCTCCATCAGTTTGACAAACCCTGGGCTTCAGGCGCGCGTCAAGCCCGCCGTGGTTTCGGGAACGGAGTCGGCGGATCAGAGTGTTTATACGCTGGATAGCATCCGGAGCAGCACAATCACGGTCGCGAGCGCGCAGCCGGGCGGCGCCAAGGTGCTCACCATCGGGGATCTGACGGCGTACAAAGATGGAAAGCCTCTGGTGACCCTGTCCGGAAGCGTGCCGTTCCGATGGGATCGCCTGGATCCGGCGATCGCGAGCCTGCCGACGACAGAGCCGCTGCACGCCGAATTGAAGCTGATGGATCTTTCGGCGCTGGCGGCGGCGTCGCCGAGCATCGATCCGGCCCGAACGAGCGGCGCCGTGACCGCGACTGTGGATATCGCCCCCGGCGCCTCCGATCGCGCCATTCAGGGCAAGGTTACCATCGCCAAAGCGAGCCTGGGCGTTTCCGGTGCGGATACCTCGCTGACGGATCTCAACGGCGTGATTGGTTTCAATGACAAATCCGCCTCGATTTACTCGATGAGCGGCAAGTCGAGCAAGGGTGGGGGCTTTCAAATTTCGGGCGGCGCCACTTACGGCGCCGAGACCGTACTGGATTTGCTGCTGCATCTGGACGGCCTCCAGATCGACGAAAGCAGCCGCAAGACTTATCTGGTCAAGAACTACAATGGCGCCGCGCAGGGTAAACTGACAGGCGAGCTATCAATTACCGGCCCTTTGAAGAGCCCGCTGCTGGCGACGCCGGCGGGGGCGCCGATGCTGGTGAGCAGCGCGACGATCGGTATTCCGTCGACTGCGCCGCCCGCCGGGCCTGGTTCCGGGGCGCCCGCCTTCGATCCACGTTTCGATATTCACGTGCAGCTGGAAAAACCGGGCAAGACGTTTTCCGCGCGGACTGGCCTGCTGCGCGCCGACTCCAACGGCGACCTGTCGCTCGCTGGCTCTTTGGCGGCGCCCAAGCTGGCCGCACATTTGAATGTTTATAAGGGGCAGTTTATCCTGCCTCCGTCAACCCGCCTGAAGTTCATCAAGCCGGTCGGGATCGTGGATTTGCGTTATCCGGCCACTGACACCACCGGCAGCGGCGAAAAGGTGCTGGAAAAACGCGTGGATCTTTACGCGCAGGCGGCCGTGTCCATTTCGCCGTCCATGCTCGCCGCGAACCAATCGTATGCGACGGGCGGCTTCTCCGGCGCGGTCAACAGCAATAACCAGTCGAACAACGCCAACTACGATCGGCCGCAGCGCTACACGATCACGGCGCATATCTACGGTCTGCTGGACGACCCGGACCATCTGACGATCGAACTCGATTCCAAGCCCGGCGGACTTTCCCGGTCACAGATGCTCGCCGCCCTTGGGTCCCAGGGCGCATTCATGGGCCTGATGGCTGGATCCAACAGCGCGGAGACGGCGATCAAACAGCAAGTGGGGCAGGCGCTGGCGTCGATTGGCGTTCCCATGTTACTGGAGCCTTTGGAAGATCAGCTGGCGACCGCATTCGGACTGTCGAGTGTTGTGGTAGACTATTCGCCGGATACCCAAAGTTTCGTCACGCTGACCAAGGATCTTGGACACCGCCTGGAGCTGACTTATTCGCATAGCTTCGGCTCGCGAGAGACGAGCTCGGTAAATTCGCTGATCGCGGCGCCCCAATATACGCTGAAACTGGGGTATTCGCTGACGAACCGGCTGCAGCTGAGCGTTTCGACGGATGACCAGAAGAATAATACATTGGCGTTGGAGGGCGTATTCGGGTTCTAACGTCCGCGCGATCCTGCGACGCGAACCCCTTGGTCCTGGCGGGGCCAAAATAAACGAAACTTTTTTTACCGCTTTTTGTCCTAAGGATTGAAGTTATGGCGCAGGCGCCGCGCGCTCGCTGGAAAACTAAGGCCGATG
>JAOQAA010000683.1 GCA_025963815.1 Capsulimonas sp. | reverse complement strand
GGCTGCTGGAAACACAGCGCCTGGCGAATGGCGGTCTGCGTCAGCGCGTCGATTTCGCCATGAATGCGCTGGAAGAGGCGCTGCTCTGGTGTGACACCCAGAATGCCAAGGCAGGTCGTGTCCGTCTGGACGGCCGCGTGCTCGCCGTCATGGACTTCATTTCCCAGCGTCTCGATCAGCCCGTTCGACCCGAAGATTTGGCGAGGGTCGGTGGGCTTTCCGCCTCCCGCATGGCCCATCTCTTCCGCGCGCAAATGGGCATTCCTCCGGCTCGCTTTCTCGATCAGCAGCGGTTTGCCCGCGCCGAAGGCAAGCTCGCCCACGGCACTCATCCGATTTCCGTTGTGGCCGCAGAACTGGGCATGGACCCGCCGTACTTTTCGCACTGGTTCAAGCGGCACACGGGCGTGAGCCCTAGAGAGTATCGGGGGCGGGGGGAGGCCTAACCCCCAGCGCTTATGCGCGCTGAGGGTTAGGTCCCTACGCCGTTGGCGATTCCGCCGGGTCGACGAAGGCGTCGATCTGGGTGATTTCCATCTGGCTCAGTCGGAAGTCGCCGGCGCCGATGATGCCCGCGATCTGGTCCGGGCGGCGGGCGCCGACGATGGCGGCGGTGACGACTTCATCGCGCAGGGTCCAGGCGATGGCGACTTCGCCGGGCGTGCGGCCGTGGTCGGAGCCGATCTCTCGCAGAAGCTCGACGAGCTCCAAGTTGCTCGACAGATTCGGTTCCTGGAAATCCGCGTTGCGGCTGCGCCAGTCGTCCGCCGGAAGGCTTGCCGCGCGCTCTTTGGTGAACGCGCCGCTAAGCAGCCCCGAATGCATGGGCGAGTAGGCGAGGACGCCGATGTTGTTCTCGGCGGCGTACGGCAGAACGTCGTTCTCAATCTCCCGTGCGAGCAGGGAGTAGGGCGGCTGGAGTGAGGTGATGGGGGCGATTGCTTGCGCGCGCTTCATTTGTGCGGCGCTGAAATTGGAGACGCCGATCCAGCGAACTTTGCCTTCCGTTTTCAGTTCATTGAGCGTCGCCCAGCCTTCTTCGATATCTTCGTTGGGCTGCGGCCAGTGGATCTGGTAGAGGTCGATCACATCCGTTTGCAGACGCTGGAGACTGCCTTCGACCTCACGGCGCAGGGAGTCTGCCTTGAGACTGCCGCTGACCTTGCCGCTCTCGTCCCACACGCGCTCGCACTTGGTGAAGACATAGGGCTTCTGGCTCAACCCTTGGAGGGCCTTGGCGACAATTTCTTCCGAGTGTCCGAGCCCGTAGACGGCGGCGGTGTCGATCCAGTTGATTCCGGCGTCCAAAGCGGCGTGGATCGCCCCCACGGATTCATTGTCGTCCTGTTCCCCCCAGGCGAACGCCCAGCCCGCGCCGCCGATAGCCCACGCGCCGAAGCCGATGGGAGTTATCTCTAAGTCGCTGTTTCCCAGCCGACGTGTTTGCATATGCACGATCTCCTTGATAAGGTCTGGCTCCATCTTACCCAGAACTGCCGCGAAGCCGTCGGCCGGCGCGGTTTTGGGTATGATAGGGCCATATGCAGACCAAACCACTTTCTCTCACTCACCTCGTTCGACGCCCCATACAGCCGCCGGCGGACGGCGCCGCGCCGCCGCTTCTTGTCCTTGCTCATGGCTATGGCAGCAACGAACAGGACTTGATGGGCTTGGCGAGTTACTTCGACCCCAGATTGATGATCGTCAGCGTGCGCGCGCCGCGCGCCATGGGGCAGGGGAGTTACGCCTGGTTCGATTTGGAATTCACGCCGGAAGGGGTCAAGGCCGACCCGGAACAGGCGGCCGAGGCGCTCACGACGCTGACGGGCTTTCTACAGGAACTGCCGGACGCCTATGAGCATGATCCCAGTCGCGTTCTCCTCGGCGGCTTCAGTCAGGGCGCCATTCTGAGCCTGGGGGTGCTGCTGCATCAGCCCCAGTCCGTCGGCGGGGTGATCGCCCTCAGCGCCCGCCTTTGGCCGGACGCCGCCGAGCACGCCGACCGTGAGGCGCTCGCCGGCAAGCCCGTCTTGGTGACGCATGGAATTTACGACACGGTGATACCGATTGCAAATGGCCGGGAGATTCGCGCCGCCCTCTCCGAGCTTCCCGTCGATCTGACTTACAAAGAATATCCCATGGCCCACGAAATCAACGGCGACGCCCTGCGCGACGTTCTGGCGTGGCTGGAAATCTGGCTCCGTAAATAACGTCGCTCACGAGAAAACAGCCCCCGTACTCCTCGCTAGGAGCACGGGGGCTGTTTTCTTGTCTTTTTACAGAGCGAGTGGGCTTAGATCAAGCTGAACGTCAGGGTCGCGGAGCCATTGCCGCCGCCGTTGTTCATCGCGCCGGTGCCGGTGGCGCAGGGCGATGTCGGGCATTTCGTGGTGTCTGTTTCGTCCTGAACAACATCCGGGCCGCTCGGGTTCTGTCCACTGGAAATACGGCCGGGCTTCAGGAACTTCACATGACCGTCGCAGGCGATAAAGTTCGAGCCGTCGTTATGAACGGGGTTCGGGGTGGCGGTGTAGTTACGTCCAGGGAACAAACCTGTCGCATACTTGGCGGAGTTTCCAACTTGGTTCGAAAGCGGCGAGCCGATGGCCAGACCGACGCCGGAATTGTTCTCAAGCGGATTTGTCGGATCGGCGGCAAAGTTGTTCTGTATCTCGAAATTCATGACCGTCGACGCCGGCGCTGTCATCTGGGCGAGCGGCTTTCCAATCACATCTTTGTT
>JAOQAA010000654.1 GCA_025963815.1 Capsulimonas sp. | reverse complement strand
AGAAACGTCCGTACGGCGGAGTAACTCGGCGCGTCGGGCATGGCCTCCATCACCTCCGTGACGGACGATGCGCCGCGCGCATAGAGAATATCCATAATCTGGCGCTCGCGGCGGCCCAGTCGGTGCGGTAATACTTTGTTCACTTCGTCGTCTCCCGGCAAGTGCTAATAAAATTAACGGCTCTGTGCTAACAATATTAGCACAGAGCCGTTTGCTTGTCAAGAGTTTGTGTTAATTTTATTAGCAGTCTTGTCAAGACATCTCTAAAAAGTCTAGGGATATCGTTTTAGCATCTCCTTGGCTTCCATTGGATAGTCGGTTTGCCCAAGCCCAGCAATTCCAGCGATGTGAATCAATTTTCGCCAAGCGGCGCGCGCGTCCCCGCGCCGGCCGATTCCATTGAGGGCGGCGCCGTAGTTGAACATCACGTTAAAGCCAGGTTCCGGGAGCTTGAGCGCTTGTTCATATGCGGCGGCCGCCGCCTTGTAATCTCGCGCCGCGAGCAGACTGTCCCCCAATTGGGATTGATTATAGGAAAGAACCCGTGCTCTTTCTTCGGCCGTGTACGTCTCTCCGGCCCATCCCTGGACCACGGGCTGAGTTTTTAGCAAATGCCGTTCGTACTTTAGCTGAACAGCTGCCTCCCTATACTGATGGTTATCGGCGAGATACGTCGCCAGTATGTTGCGGTATTGAGCATCCTCCGGCTTGAGTCGGACCGCGATCTGCATCTGATGAATCCCATCTTTGCGCTGGGCCGGTGTGCCTTTCCTTTGCATCATCGAATTTCCGATTTGTTTTGAGTTCGAGTAATACAGAAATGCAGCGAGTAGGGAATACGCTTCGGCATTGTTCGGATCGATCTGTACGGCCCGTCGCAGCTCGGTGATTCCGGAGCTGTAAGTGCCGTTCTTTGCAAGGAGGCGTGCGTGCGCCATTTGCGTGAGCGCCTTCGCCTCGCGCGTATTGGGAGGTGCGAGGGGAGCGGCGGCTTTGGCGTCGGCCGGCTTGAGGGCGATGCCTGAGAATTGCAGCCATCGGTAGGGCCGCGTTTGGAACTGCAGCTGCTTCAGGATGACGCCGTTTTGCAGGGTGAAGTCGTAGCGTGGATGGTTACGTCCATCACCCAGGTCGAGGGGGTGGTTGAGGTCGGTATCGAAGAGTTTCCCGGATACGGTCTTGCCATGATCGTCGATCGCAATGACGCGCGTATCCTCGTTCTTCACGTCGTCGATTTCGTAACAACTCATTGCCTGAGCATTCTCAGTGTAATTCGACATGAATTCGACCCGAGCTTTGACGCCTCCCACAGTGACGGAGCGTACGCCTCCGTCGACTGCTGGGACAGAGGTGACGGTGCGCCAGGGGCCGCTGGCGACACGCACTCGGATATCGGTCGTTCGGACATCGTTGGGGAAGCTGGCGATGATCCCGTAGTAGATCTGGTCCTGCTCCTTTCCACTCTTCCACAGGGCTGACTCATTCGCGCCGGGCGCGGTGAGCAGGAACTTGTCGTCTGGGCTTGCGCCAACAGGGTGGAAGACAAATTGTCGATCCTGATATCCCGGCCATTCCTTGATATGGGCTTCGCCGACTACCGGTGGGCGGGTGATTGAGGTCCCGTCGTGGCTCCACCAGAGGTTTCCGCCCGTCCGTTCAAATAGAGATGTCGCCCTGGGACGATCGATGGAAACGCCCAGGAGTTCGATGACGCCACTACTGGAAAAATGTCTTGTTTCCACGAGCGTCTTTGTCTTCAGTCGCATGGCCGCGAGCGGGACGGCGATCAGCAGCGAGACGGCGGCGGCGGCGATTGCCCATCGAAGCGTCATCGGGCGGCGCGCCAATCCCGAGGCCAACACCGTCCGCAGGCGTCCCTCTACTCCCGTCGTTTGCGCCATCGCCACCGCGCCCATTCCCATCCGTTCGTTCGTTCGAGCCATACGTGCTACCTCCAAAAGCTGCCGCGCATAATCGGCGGCGGGCATTCCCGAAAGAACAACCAAGTCATCGCAAGCGGTTTCACTCCCCTCGCGCATCTTCCGAGCGCAGAGCCATGCCAGTGGGTGGAACCAGTAAACGGCGCAGATGATCTGCGCCAGCATCAAGGTCGACCAATCCCAGCGGTGGATGTGCGCCCGCTCGTGCAGCAGGGCCGCCAGGACGCGCTCTTGCGGCCACTGCGTCGCCGCAGTCGGCAGCAGGATCACCGGGCGCCGCGCGCCCCAGGTAATGGGGACGCACACCTGACCAGCGTCCGTAGCCTGGCGAATCTCAACGTCAAACACTGTCGGGATTGTCTGTGCAGCGCGCTGTGCGGCGCCAGCCAGCGCATCCGAAGTCACAACCGTGCTGGCGCCTTTCATACGGCGCACGGCCCAGAGAGAAAGGGTCAATCGACTGAGCATGAGAATGGCGCCGCCAGCCCAAATCGCGCTGGCGATCCAGGGCCATAATTTCGTGTCTGCCGGAGCCGCCGCTGGGGCGGCCATTGCTGGCGCTTCCGAAGCCGCCAGGCTGGGGGGCGCCGTATTCGAAGCTGCGGGCGGTGTTTGCGCGCCAATGGCCCCCGGCGCTGTGAGCGGAGAAAAGGCTGGGCCTGCAATCGTCGCCGCAGCATTTTGTGTCTCGGACGGCGTCGCCAGCCGGTTCAGCGGCGACGAGGCTGCGATGCTGGCGTTCCAATGCGGGAGCGACATCGACAGCATCGGAATTGCCAGTGAGGCCATCAAGCCAACCGTCCAAATCAAATGCCGGGTCGAAGCGGACGCTCGCCGCGCGGCGCCTGCAACCAGTGTCGTCAATATGAGAAGAAGAGTTGCTTTGATGGCGGCGTCCAGCCATGAGAATATCAGAATATGCTGCAAGGGCGTCATGGGTTTGGCTCCTCGGTCTCGCGTCCTGTCGCCTCGTCGATCAGCGCGGAAAGGCGTGCGGCTTGTTCGTCTGTCAATTCCATATCGGCCTCGGAAAACAGCGTTGCGACTGCTGTCTCCACATTGCCGCCGAAGAACGTTTGCAGCACCTGCTTGATCGCCGACCGCGCGGCGTTCTGTCGCGGCTGGGTCGGCAGATACACATACTTCTGCTTATCCTGAACGTGGCGCAGGTGCCCCTTCTCCTCCAGGATCGCCAGCAGCTTGCGCACGGATGAATAGCTCGGCGGGTCTTCCATCCGCTCCAGCACGTCATTGGCCGACGCCTGTCCCAGCGCGTAAATGGCGTCCATGATCTGCCGCTCGCGGCGGCTCAGGCGATGTGTCAGAGGATTGGTCATTGGAAATTCCTTATGCGAATATTTTCGCACACTTGCGTCTGATTGTCAAGTCTTTCTGCGAAAATATTCGCACTATTTAGAAATAGCTTGACATACCCTTAGAATCTATGTATAATATGTACATAGAATTTGGAGGCATCTTATGGGGCGTGAATTGTCAAACGGGGACTTGCCGGCCTTGGTCCTTGCTGTGCTCAGCAAAGGCCCATCCTATGGATACGCCATCGCTCGGGAGGTAGAGCTGCTCAGCGATCAGGCTCTGCGCATGCGGGAAGGCTCGCTGTACCCAGCCCTGCGCGTGCTGGAGCAGGACGGCCTGATCGTGGGCGAGTGGGCGCCGCAGCCCAAAGGCGCGGACCGCAAAGTTTATACTCTCACGGAAGCGGGCCGCAAAGAGATGGTTCGGCGCACGCAGGAACTGCGCGACTACGCCACGGTGATACACACGGTGCTAGGGAGGATCGGCGATGCACAGCCTGCTTGAAGAGTACCTGGAAGAAGTCTACGCGCGTCTGTTGGACATGCCCTTCCAACGGCGCGTGGAAGAGCTGCGAGAGCTGAGAGCGCATTTGCAGGACGCTATGTTGGCGAATGAGCGCCCGGACATTTCCCAGGAAAAGGCTGCTCACGTCGTTCTCAGTCATTTCGGATCGCCAGGCGATGTCGCGCAGGAGTTAATGGGAGCTTGGGTTCGGGATGAGGAGACCGCTCGCCGCAGTTTCTGGAGAGCGCTGGGATGTTATCTGGCTTGTCAGCTCATCTTAAGCCATTATCCTTTGTTCTTCTCCTACTTTGCAAAACTTCCATCCTATGGCCCTTTGTCCGACGCCTACTATACGGTCGGCGCGTTCTGGTGGTCGCCTCTGTGTTATCTGACGGTGGGATTCGGATTAGGAATCGCATTTCCAAAGCGAGGCACGGCGGGGATCGGCGCGGGAATGTGCGCGGTGGCGTGCTGCTGGTTCTTAGGCGCAATGTCAACTGCAAGATACCTCGGCTCAGCCCCGCCTCCTGACCCCTTCATGGTCCTCTTTCCAACGCTGGGTTTATCGGATATTTACGGGAATGTTTTTTTGCTGATGGCGGCCTGGTTTGGCGGGCGTTTGCGTCAGTCCGGGTTCAATGGCGCATCTTTCGCGCATCGTTTAGCGTGATATAGGAGATCAACAATGCATAAACTTTTGCAAGAATATCTGACAGCCGTGTCCACTCACCTGAGTGGAATGCCTGTGTCCCGCCGCGAGGAAGAACTGCGGGAAATGCGCGTGCATCTTCGGGACGCGGTCGCCGCAGACGTGGAGCGTGGGGTCTCCGAGGAAGACGCCGTACGAAATACGTTAAGCCAGTTTGGCGCGTCTGAGGTTGTGGCGAGTGAAGCGATGTCGGCGTGGCGACGGGAGCGAGCAAAATCGCAGCGTACTTTCTGGACAGTTGTGGTCGGTTATCTGACAAGCGGCTATCTGCTGGACTTGCTTCCGTTGCTTTTGGGCGCTTTGGCAAATGGGCATATCGCGGCCGTCGTTCCCAGCAGCGCTCACGCGGCGAGAATGGCGGTATGGGGCGTCGCCAACTCCCTGGTGATTGTCGCCGTGTTAAGCGCGATGTTCCCGCGTCAGGCTGTTTCGGGACTGGCGACGGCAATGGCCATCAAAATGCTGCTGTTTGCGACCTTTCTCGTGATAATCTCACTTACCCTGGCGCATCAGCGTCAAGAGATATCGCTTTCGTCGTACATATTGATGGGCGTCACAATGGTCTGTGGCTACGCGCTTCAGCTTCTCGTCGCATGGCTGGTGAGCCGGGTTCGCTTATCGCTCGCCGGTCGCAGCAGCCGAGCGCATGGCTAAGGGGATACGGAATCCGCCGGCGTGTTCTTGATGTCATAACGGCAATAGCTGCTCGCTCGCATTTCGTACAGCGTTTCGTAAAAGTAGATCGTGTTGATTTCGGGAAACGTGACAGGCAGCGATTGCAGCATCGTTTCGATTTCTTTCAAGCTGTAGTAATGCCGAGTCGGCCAGTGGATTCCGTATTCTAACTCTATCTGAATGTATCCAAGTCTTATCCGTTGGAGCAGAAGCGCTGTTTGCCGAATATTGGAGACGTGGGTAATAGTGACATCGGCTTTTTCGGATTGGAAGCCTAACTCAAATGCTCGGAAAACTAGTTCGATATTAACGCCGGAGCCAAATACGAGCAGTTTTCCGGTGTCTCGAATGACCATGAGCGGGCCGGGACCCACCAATGCATATCGCATGTCACCTGTCTCCAAATGGCGGCGAGTGGTGTAGGAGAAGACCCAGGCATACGATTTTTCAATCATCCATTGGTCATTGATGACAAATACATCATCCTTTAGGGCGGCGCTTTGTGCATCGATGTATTTCGTCGCAATCGCAATGGCTTCATCTTTGGTGATCATAAGTTCATTTCAACAGCACAACAAGCTTCTGCCGGTCGTCGGTCAGCTTCAAGAGTCTACCATCCGTGTCGGCAATTGAGACGCTACAGCCGATGGGATCGATTGTATAGACGTGACAGGGAATAACGGCGTCTCCCACCGTGACAGTTTCGGCGCTCTTCGGAGTGAAGGTCATCGGGATCGTTTGCAGCGCTTCCGGAAGGAACGTCGGCAAGGTCGTTGGTTTGTCCGTGGGGAGGGTGACCGAGCGGGTGGCGAGCGACCACGAGGTGAGGACGTTACTCAGGAACAGAAAGACTGGGCTGGCTAATGGAATGGTTCGGGGGGTGGCCACGCCGCCGATGGTAAGGGACGCCGCGATCTTATCGGGAGCGAACGTAAACTCCGACTTTGTCGCAATGCCGCCGGAGGAACTGCTGGCGAGTGCAATGGGTTCCCCGGTTTCGGCGATATCGAAGGAGCCGTTTTGAGTGACTTCGATGAATTTTTCGCCTTGTGGGACTTTCAGGTCCAGCGTGTACGTCCAGTGCTGGCCGCCATTCTGAACCGAGATCAGCGCGGCGGTTTGGGAGCCTTGATTTTTGCCGTCGATGATAAAGTCATATTGCTCTTTGTATCCGACCGAAAGACCATTGGCGCGGCGCGGGATGGCGGCTGCGGCGCTCTGGGATTTCGGATTCTTAGGCGCAAAGTCCAGCACTTTCACTGAGAGCGAATCCAGGCTGCCCAGGCTCCAGAGGGTCAGGTGGGACGGGCTGAATGTTCCGACCTCGCCGGTGGTGCTGTCGAACGGAACCCAGCCGTCGCGCGGTCCCATCCACGCTTCGGTCCAGTAGTGCTGGGCATAGGAGCCGCCGGCGAGCGGGGTATACAGGGCGCCACCGGCAATGCGCGCGGGGATCCCGGCGGCGCGGCAAAGGGCGATGGAGAGCCAGGAGTGCGGACCGCAGTCACCGGCGCTCTTCGTGAGGCACTGGCGAGCGCCGGACCCCGTAATCTCGTAACGGATGTTGTCGTGCACCCAGCGCCCGATCGCGGACGCCGCGTCCCAGCCGGTCTTGGCTGGGGCTGTCAGCTTGCGCGCCAGCGCCTTGATCTCAGGATCGTCCGACTCGATAAAGGCGGCGGGCTTTAGCCACTTTAATTGTCCAGACGTAAGGCTGGAGGCGTAGGGGAATGTGGGCGCCTGTTTGCCATCATAGCGGCCGGGATGGATTGTGAATACGCCGTCGATCTTGCCGTCCTTCACGGTTCCCCGGAACGCCTGACGTGAGCCATGCTGAAGCGACGCCGGAGTGATCTTCTCGATCTTTACCTTGGCGGAAACACGCAGTTTGAGCACGGTCAGCGCATCGGGATTGGGCAGGGGCGTGTCCACGGCGGTGAAGAGATGCGAGGTGTAGTCCAGGCTGCCGAAATTCTTTAGCGCTTCCTTGCCGGCGAGACGCATCGAGATCTTCTGGGCGGGAAACTCCATGCTCGTCACAACGCCGCCCCCCGCGCGGCGGTAGCGCAATGTCAGCGGCTGTGGCCCCATGACCGTCTCGAATGTCCCCGACCAAAGCTCATCGCCCTTCACGCTGGGCGTGCGCGTCAGCGTAAGCTCTCCCGTCTTCCCGATCTGTGGATCAAACGTGGGGACCGTGAGGCGACGTATCGCGGGCGTTGTCTTGCGCAGGATCGCCTCCCAAGAATCCGTCCCCGCCACCAGCATCGTCCCCGGCTTCAGCGCGGAGTCCGTCGCCGTCTTCGTCCCCGCATTGTCGAGCGTCCAGTGCGCATTCCCCTTGCCAAACGTTACCTTGTAGACCACGACGCCGCCTGGCCGCGTCACCGTCTCGACAAATGACGCCGGCGCAGAGCCGTTTGCTCCATACTTGCTGATCGACTGCGTCGCAATGTCCAGCGGCGAGCCGAGCGCGCTGATCTTGATCAGCGTATCGTCCGTCACCGTAACGCCGCTCGCCGCGCGCGAAACGATCATATGGTCGTACCCAATCGCCTTCCCGTCCATGGACACGGAATAGTAGCGATCTTCCGCAGCCAGCGCTCCGTGCGGCGCGGCGAGGCAGAGGGAAGCGGTCAAGGCGGCGATGGGTACTTGGCGGATCATATTGATGGTCTCCATGGACGAGAGGCGATTGCGTGATTTACGGAACACGACAAGTGAGACACGGCTTCGTTCGTAAAGTTGCGGAGCAGCGCTTCGTGAAACTCCTTTCGTGGACTTATTCCAGAGCCGATTCAATCGCCTTTTCAATCGTGGCGTCGCCTTCATGGTAACCCGTCTGGCTCGCGGCGACCTTGCCGATCACGTAAACCGTGGGGATGCCCGAGACTTTGTACAATTTGGTGGCGACGCCCTGGGCGCTGTTCGGTGTGGTGTCGATTAGGAAGTTAAGCGCGTCGAAACTGGCGTGCGCGGGCAGCCACTTGAGAAATTCTTCTTTCTTGTCCCAGACATTGACGCAGAGCACGACCAGTCCTTTGTCTTTATACTTGGCGGCCAGCGACTGCGAATGCGGCAACGACTCCTGGCAGGGCCGCACCAAGTAGACCAGAAGTCCAGCATCACGACTTTGCCCTGGTAATCGGACAGCTTCACGGGGGCGCCGTCGCGCGTGTAAACCGTGAAGTCCGGCGCCTCCGCGCCGCGTGCAAGCAGTTTGGATGCGCCGCTCACGATGCTCGCCAGATCGGTTTTTGTGTAGCCGGCGGGCAGGACGAATCGATCTTTTGCGATCTGGGCGGTGCTGATGGATTTCGCCACAATGGTGAGATCCACTTTCACAGGCATCCCCACTCCAGACATGACCATCCGTAACTTGAGCGGAACGCCTAGCAGCGGCTGGCCGGCTTTTTTGCACGCGCTCATGTCGTGAGCCGGAAAATCAGTGGCGAGGTACTCGTCCATTCTCACATTGGTCTTGGCGTCATGGGAAGTCAGGACATAGTGACGGACTTTATGGCCGAGCATTGTCGAGGTTTCATGCGTGTCTTTAATCTGGAACGCCCCAGCGGTTTGAGCGCCCACCGACGGCAGCAGTCCCGCCTTTGCCAGCTGAAACGGCGCTTCGTAATAAGACTTGTCGCGGGTGTTCAGGGCGTAAGACGTTCCGGTTTTGAGGTCCACGAGAGATGTTATCATAAACGTCTCCGTTCTCATTTTGCCGCCGCTGATGTAGATCTGATAGGCCAGCATCTTGTCCATCTGCGCCCTGGTCTTCGCGTCCATTTTATCGTACTCGGCTTTCATCTTTCCTTCCACGGAAGCGTGCATCGTCAGTGTGATGTCGGCGCGCGCGGGCGTCACACTGGAAAGCGATGTGAGGGCCGCGAGCGCGGCGATGGATGAAAGTTTCGGCATGTCGAGTTGATCCTTCCGTCGATAATGTATCTGTTGTGAAATTCTTCGGATTTATTACCGAACCCGGCCCCAAGTCGCCGCCAGCGGCGCGAGAGCAACGCGAACGCCGGGCATTATCAATAGGGCGGCGAGCCCCGCTTGACGCCAGGTCAAATACTCCGGCGCGAACGCCGCGCCAATCAAGACGAAGAGTGCGCCGGCTGTGACCGCCCATACGGCCAGCGTACGGCGCAGTTCGGATGCGCTCAGGATTCGGCGGCGGCGCATGACGGCGGCGAGATACGCGCCGATCGACAGTTTCGCCAAGACGGCGAGAGCGAGCACAGCCTCAATGTAGGGACGATTTGCGGGCTGCTCCAGAACGCGCTGCGAGAAGTCGAGCGCCGCTCCGTAGACCGGCAGAACGTATATCGGCAGCAAGATGACCGTCATGGCCGCGACAAAAATCCAGGGACGCCTGGTCATTGTCAGAAATAGCGTCTCCGTTTGCAGCTTCCAGACCAGCAGCGGCGGCAGGACGAGACAGACAGCCGCGATCGGAACGGCGTGGGCGCCGAGCGTGCTCCATAGCGCCGCGCCAAGGTATTCGCGCCGTCCGCCTTCCCAGGCCGGCAGCAGCCACCACAGGAGCGCAAATGGAAGAAGAGCCGCGCACGCCGTCAAACTCGTGGTAGCGGCGAATCGCAGTTTCGCCGCCACCCGCACTGCGGCGCCGATAGGGTACTCGCCGAAATAGGGCGTCACCTTGTCCGCCAGACCGCTCGCCGCGTCAAATCCGGCTCCCGTCCGTACGCCAAATCCGGTCCCCAGCCCAAGAGCGAATGCGAACGTCACCAGGACGCTTCCGAATATCGTTGGGGCGAGCTCCGCCCAGAGGTTCGCGCTGACATAGCGTCCGCCGTGCGTCAGGAGACCAATCACGCTGATTTCCGGCGACCCTGCCGTTCCCAGGATGGGCAGCGTAAGAGCGCCGGTATACAAAATGAGCCACGCTAAGACAAACCCAACGGGACGAGCCTCAAGCCAGCTTTGTGCGTGGTGTTCCGAACGAAATCTTGTGTGGATCAGCTTCGCCTTGGCGGCGACGCCGCCGTCAGGCGCGGATCGCCGGTCACCCTGACGCGACCGCTGCGCCCCAGCGGCCGCCGTCGCGTAAGCGACCGGGACGAGCGCCAAATAAATGGTCGCCATGGCGCCGGGAGCTGCGCCAAGAGCTGATGCGATCCCCCCGACAGCCGCCAATGCCGGGCCGCTCAAAACGTAGAGCGTCGCTTGCCGCAGACTGGGGCCGAGGGGCTGGCAGCGCACCGCGAACAAGGTTGTTTGAATGGCGGCGAGCGCGGCGGCCGGCCACCAGATCGGGATGTCCAGTCCCGCCGGACGCCACACACAGGCGGCGTCGATAATCCAGAAGAGCGCGGCAGCCAGAGCGCCGTAGATCGTCAGCCAGCCGACGAGTGTCTTCGTGCGCACGGGCAGTACCCAGAGACCTTCGTCTAAGGCGGCGATTGCGAAAAATGGCATGAGCAGAAATAGACATGGTATGAGAACCATCGCCATCATATGCGCGAAGTCGCCGGCGCCGCTCATCTCGCTCGCTCGGCCCGAAGTCAGCCAGTGGTCGGCGAGTGTCGATACGATCAAGAGACCGGAGACGCTCAGCAGTACGCGGCGGCCGCGCATCCAGAGATAAAGCGCAATCCCAATGGCCGGATGCCAGCTGCGACGCCGCGCCGGCGCTTGAACGATCTGCGTGGTCATAACCTCACACTTTCCATCGGGACGAGATGTGGCGTCATCGGCTTCGCTCCCAGGCCAGAGCCAGAGGCGCGAGCGCGAAGCGCACGCCGGGCATCAGCAACAAGACACCCAGCGCCATTTGCCGCCAGGTGATGTGATATGGCGTGAGCGCGAAGCTAAACAGGGCGATTAACGTTACTGCGGCGGCGACCCAGAAGATGAGGATACGACGGAGTGCGGCCATGCTGAGGAGGCGGCGACGGAGCAGGATAGAGAGAGTCCGGCCGCAAACCGCCAGTTTGATCAAGACTGCGATTGCCATCAGGCTGCCAAGGAATGCTTCAATTTGACTGTGCGAATATGCGTGTGCGTGCTGATCGGCAAAGGTGGCCGCGCCAACCGTCAGAACGATTAATCCCCAAAAAGCGGCCGCCACGCCGTACCGCAGATAGGGAGAGCGCGCGGTGAAGATCAAGAACACATTGTCCGCCTGTGCTTTCCAGGTCAGCAGCATCAGACCAAGCGTCATTGCGATAATGAGGACGACGCTGTGCGAATCCTGGTTCGCAAGAATTGCGCCGCCAACGGTTCCCATACGGCCGTTCATTCGCGCCGGCAGTGTGGTCCAGAGGACGATGAACGGAATGAGGGTCAGCCAAATGGCGGCCGCGCTGTCGGCGCAAACGCGCAGCTTCGCCGTGATCCAGTCCTGATTACCGATCGGATGCGTCTTGAGAAAAGAGAAAATCCCATTGTTACGCTCACGGAGGTCGATCGAAATAATGGCTGCAAACGGCGCGAACATCGCCACGGTTATGATTGGCGTGAGTGGAGACAAACCTGCCCACGTTGAGTTCCCATAAGTGATCGCGTAAATGTGATGTGCATGGTTGGTGAGGAACTCCGCCAGCGAAATTTTGTCGACGTATGGTGTCGAGGCGGTTGTTCCTACGCGCATCAGTAAGATAGACGTGTTGAGATAAACGATGATTGCCGGCAGGAACCATCGTTCCATTCGCCGCTCGATCCAAATTTGCGCGGCGAGTTTGGATGAGAACTGCTTTTTATCGGTCGCGCGCGCGTGTAATCTTGGCGCGATTTCGCCCAGCAACCGATCGCCATGGCGTGTTCTTGTCGCGCCGATGGCAGCGAGCCCATAGCCTGCGCCCGCCAGCGCCAAATAAACCAGGATCAGTGCGGTTTCTGGAACATTGCAGACCGCCGACAGGACTCCGAAAAAGACAAGACCGAGCAGCGCAAAAATGATTGCGAAAGGCCGCAGCCATTTCGCGCAAAGAAACCGCGCCGTGAGCATGGCGCACTGGATACAGAGAACCATTACCGCCGGCCAAATCCATGGCAGGGTCAATCCCGAAGGCCGCCAAATCAGCGCAACGTTGAGCAGCCAGCAGATGACGGAGCCAGCGGCGCCGTAGAAGCACAGCCAGCTGACGAGAGTTCGGGTGCGTATGGGGAGAAGAAACAAAGCGTCGTCGAGGCTGACTGTGAGCGCCATGGGAGTCAGGATCGTTAAGATTGGGATAATCAGCATGGAAAACTGAAACAGCACGGTCGTTCCCATGGAAAAATCCCGGGCGGAATGCACCGCCATCAAACGGTGAAATTTTCCGGCGAACAGCAGATAATCCAGCGCCGCCATGACGATCCACGCCGCCGCCACCCAAGACCCCGATCGGCGTAGATGCAGCCAGAGATACAGACCAACTGCTGCTCCCGCCGACATCATGCGGCGGGAAGGCGCGGGCGCTTGAACGATTTGCGCGGTCATGACATCACACTTTCTTTCACGGGCGTTCAGGCCCTATCGGCTTCGGTCCCAAGCCAGCGCCAGCGGCGCGAGGGAGAGGCGGACGCCGGGCATGAAGAACAAAACGCCGAGGGCCGACTGATACCATGCGATCTGATATGGAGAAAGCGCGAACCCGAACAGCACGATGAACAGCAGCGCGATAGTCGACCACAGCGCCAGTGTCCGCCGGAGGTTCGAAGCGGACAGATGGCCACGCCGCCTCAGAACTGTGAGAAGATATGCCGTGAGCGCCAATTTGACCGGCGTCCCGATCACGAGAATATTATCGGCCAACATTTTCCTCTGTGGACTGATCGGACTCCAATGCGGGACTTTGAATGCGAAGGCGTGAATGCCCTCGATAGAGATGGGATAAGCGGCGGCGCAAACCGTCAAATAGGCGGCGCATACCACCAGCGCTCCGGCGACGCATAAGAGCGGAGATCGGAAGGTTGCGATCAAAAAGAGATGGTCCGTCTGGACTTTCCAGGTCAGGAAAGCCAAGCCGATCAGTAGGGCCGCCAGGGCAAAGGCATCGTGGGCGTCCATCTGCGGCTTGAGTGAGTTCCACAGAGCAATGCCCACGGGTATCGGCTTGCCGTCCATCCATGCCGGAACCGTCGCCCAAATCAGCCACAAGAGGATTTGAGTCGCCCAGATAACCCTTGTGCCTTCGGCGAATACGCGGAGCTTTGCCGCCACCCATGTGGAGCTATCAATAGGAAGCACTGGCGAGAAAGGCGGCGTCGATTTGTTTCGCGCACGTATCATTGTCATCACCGTCAAGAGTAACAGTGAGAAGAACGGCAGCGAAACCAGAGGCGTGAATGGCCCGGTGCTAAAACCACTTCTCGCGTAGATGTGATGCGAAAAGTGAGTGAGGAGCGTGATCGGCCAAATCTCCCCAGTGAAGGGCGCCGCAAAGGACATCATTAAGCTCAGGAGACTGTTGCCTGCGATCATCACGGCGAGCATAGGGAGATAATTACGCCGTTCCATCCAGGCCTGTGCCCGCACGCTGGATGCAAACGGCGCGATCGGTCTTTGGTGTACGCGTCTCTCCCGCTTTGGGAAAATCGCCCAGGTTTCTCCTCGGCGTGTCTTCGCGGCGCCGTCGAGCGTGGTGATGTACATCCAGCCGCCCAGAACCAAAAAGCCAGCCGCCAGTTCCACATCCGAAAATGGCTCCCTGATTTTGGGCGTCATCATGAGAAAGACCCAAATCAACATCAGGAAAGTATTGACAATATGTGTGGGCAAGGTCGGCCGGTAGCGAACGGCGAGGCTGCTGGCCTGAAGGGCGATCAGCATGGCTACCGGCCATAATACCGGCATGTCCAATCCCACCGGGCGCCAGATCAGCAGAACGTTCGCGATCCAGCCCAGCA
>JAOQAA010000650.1 GCA_025963815.1 Capsulimonas sp. | reverse complement strand
CAGGCAGCTTTTTCTGGATCAGAGCGGCGTCAGCGTCCGTGTTAAGATCGTCGATATGCGCCGCCCAGGGCGTCAGTGCATCGTGGATCGCCTGCCGCCGGTAGCCGACGCCCAGCACGTCATTGGTCAGCACATACGCCGGTCCGACTTTACGCCAAGCCCCACAGACGGAGACAGTAAGCGCCCTCAGCAGGTCGCTGATCGGATACTCGCGATTAACATCACCGTAAAACGCCAGTGTCTTATCGGCGTAATGAGGATCGCAGTAAAGCTCCAGGCCGGACCGGCGCCCTACTGCGGTAACGATCTCTCCGACCGCTTTGAACGCGGCCGGCGCCATGACTCCGCGAAGTTCCGAGCGGCCCCAGTCCAGTTCTCCAGACTTCAATATCGTGGGGGTTGTTGACTTGATCGCGGAAAGGATCGGATTTGGGTTCGCGACGTGGAATGCAGGCGGGGTCATAAAAGATCGGGAATAGTCTGACTGAGCCCGGACATCCTTGGATTTCGTTTCGACGGAGAGGGTCCCGCTATCTTCAGGACGTGTGAACGAATAGGAAGCACTGAGCGTGGCGCGAAGGCGTGTCGCGCTTTGCATCACGGACGCAGGCAGGCCTTGGACGCTCGCGCGATACGCTCGAAACACAGACGCAACGTTCGCCTGGGGAAGGTCCGATTGCATTGGGTCGGGGCCGGTATTGGACGCAACCGGCAATGGACGCGCAACGATATTGCGAAAGAAATCTCGCTGATCCGAAGACAGCGATCCCAGGTCAAGGCCCTCGCCGCCCATCTGTTTCAACTGATCTACGGTCAGCATGGAAAGAAATATTTTGAGCGCGGTCTCCAGACTGACGGAATTCGGGCTCAGCTTCGGAGCCTCCGGCAGTCTGAGAACGGTCATCGTCGCCGGCGGCAGAGCGCCGATCTCGCCAAACCGATCAAACGTGCGCCGGTACTGGAGACAGATCTCACCGAGGGGACCAGAAACAGGCGGCGCGGCGGGAAAAGCCGATGAAACCGCAGCGCGTTTTTTGTCTTCCGGGGAAAGGGCGATGAGCAGACGTGCGCCGCGCTGTTCGCCCGGCAGCGCGGCGAGGGCGGCGGCAAGGGTATCGCCAGCATCAGGCGCCTGTTTCGCGCCTGTGCTGCTCGGCGGCGGAGCAGCCCCAGCCACCTGCGCGTTCACCGGAAACGCCACAAAGATCATTCCCAAGATTGCCATCGAAAAGCCCTGAGACGGCAGGCGAGTCAAAGCCAAGCGTGTAAAAAACGTCATGAGTATTGTTCATCCTATGAAAGGGCGCGAGGAGCCATTGGCGCCCGTTTCATGAGACTCACACCACATCGAAAAGTTGCGCCCGACACGATTCTTTTTCGCCGCGCAATCCCAGAGCTTCGCAAATAGGAAAAGATTATTTCCGCCGGCGACCACTTGTTTGGCGACGGACGGCGAGGATGGAGACGTCGTCGTGGAAGCGGCCTCGGCAGAACTGCGTGACGCGCTGCATCAGTTCGGAGACAAGGCGGCGAGGGGGAAGCGCGGCGAGTTCGGCAAGGATGGTTTTGAGGCGATCAAGGCCGAACCAGTCTCGGTGCTTGTCGGCGGTGCGGACTTCGGAAACGCCGTCGGAATACACGAGCAGGGTCGAGCCGGAGGCCAGATGCGCTTCATGCTGATCGAAGCTGGCGATACTAGGCGGGAAAGCGCCGACGGGTGGCCCCGTCCCCTCCAGTTCCGCCACCACAGGCGGCGCGGCGGTCACAGGCTCGGCGATCAAGGCCGGTTCGTGGCCGCCGCTGGCGTAGGTGAGCTTTCCGGTATTGGCTTCGATCGTTCCGGCGAACACCGTTCCAAACACGGGAAAGTTCGGGTCCGGCTCCACCATGGCGTTGACCGCCGTTAGCGTATCCGCAGGCGACATCCCAATGGCGAGGCAATCCGAGAGGAGCTCACACATGTGGTCGGCCTGCGCTGTTTGTTCTTCGCCATGCCCCGCCACATCGCCCAAAATCACCGCCACATCGCCCGATCCGTCATGGATGGGAAATACGTTGTGGAAGTCACCGCCGGACGGAAGTGTCGCGGGCGCGTCCGCATGGGCGGCGGTAAATTCGGGCGTGACGGCGGATTCGAATTGCCGCAAAGGGAACAATTCGGGGATGGAGTCCTCGGCATCGAAGGCTAATATGGGGTCTTGCAATAGTGACGGCTTTCAATAGATGGCGAAGCAAATAAGTACAATTTCGCGCTTATTTATTATACCACACATCCTGAGAGTCGGCAAAAATGTCAGAAGTCTAGAGCTTCTCCGGCATCGCCTTCACCTGCCGCGCCACGTCGCCGGGCAGCCTCGGCAGCGCTTTGTCTTTTTCGCACAATCCAATGTACTTCGTGAAGAACGCCTTGGGGCCGCCGGCGATCGTCTCGATCAAGACTTTGCGGCCGAGCTTTTCGTCGATCGCCTTCGCGACGCCGTGGCCGACGTCGTAGAAAGGGCCGCCGCCGCTCACGCCGCTGGTGTAGCTTTGCACAAACTTGTCGTGGTCGAAGGTGGGGAAGCAGGCGTCGTAGAGGGACTGGAGCAGGTGGATGTCGGTTGGGTACGCGCGCAGGGTTTCGCTGGTGACGGCGCGGGAGAAGAAGCCGTAGCTCCCCTGGGCATAAGGTTCTGGGTCGGTATCGTATTCGACGTATCGGGCCGTGCCTTCGCGCTGAGTTTTGGAGAGGGCGGTCAGGAAGGCTCCGGGGCCGTCGGTCTGGACTTCGGGGTTGCCGAACGCCTGGTTCTGAACCGTGTGCATGGTCTCGTGCGCGACGATCATATTGAAGCCGTTCCAGCTCGGCTGCTCCTGTTCGATCCAGTAGCGAATATTGACATAGATGGCGCCGCCAGAGTTGATGGCGTCCCAGTCGCCGCCGAGATGGAGGTAGACGGTCTCGCTGACATCAGTCCCGAGGGGCGAAAATTGCTTGTCGCGGTCGGCAATGCGCTGGACCCGCTGGGGCAGCGACGCGTGCAGCACATCCAGCATTTGGGTATACACGTTTGCCGTAAAGCGCATGGCGCCCATGTCGTCGGAGGGCTGCGTTTTTGGCGTAGCGACGCCGTTAATGGCCTCAATCGCGTTCGCCTTGAGCTGGGCGCGGGTCAGGTTCTCCTCACCCTCACCCACCTTGAGCAGATAGACGTTCGCAGGAAGATCGAGCCACGTCTCAAGGCTCGCGTCCGTGGTGTCGTGCGCGGCAGCGAGGGCAATCAGCTGACGGACGGCGGTGTCGTCCACGGTGATCTGTATCTTCGGTTCCGGCAGCGGCTTCGACTTGGCGTCCGCGCTCGTGGCGACGCCGAGGACGGCCAGCACCGCGCAGAGGAGCGCTCCCCCGCCCCGCATCCATCTGCGGATCATGACTGTTTTCCTTCCCGTGCCGCACTGGGCGCATCGTCGTCTTTGTCTTCCTCGGGAATATCGAACGTGATCGGCGGGAAGTCCTTCACGGCGAGGGCGTACGCCCCGCCGGCGGCGGAGATCCGGAAGGTCACGGCGATCGGCGCGGTCACGCCGCGCTCCTCTTTTTCGGTCGTGAAGGTGAAGCGCCAGCGAGCGCCCTCGGCGAGGACCTTCTGGCCGAGCACCGTCAGCGGCAGGCCCACGGGGCGGCCGCTGCGCCCTGAGGACGACAAGCCGCGCGTCAGAGCGACATCGGCTGGCCCCAGCGTCAGCTCCGCGCGCGTCTCCGCCACTTCCCGCAGCACGAACGCTACTTCGATAAATCGGCCCGTCGCCGCCGGATGGCCGACGTAGGACGCCACCTCCGCTTCGACGACCGTTAGCTCCCAGCCATCCTGCACGATCTTGTCGCCCAGGCGATACGTCATCGTCTGGCCCGCGCCCATGACATACTTGTCGAACCACGCGCGGCATCGGCGTATTTCATCCACGCGGTGCTTCGGCTCGGCGAAGCCATGTCCTTCGCGCGGATAGCGCACATACTGCACGACCTTGTTTTGCAGGCGCAGCGCCGTATACATCTCCTGCGAGTTCGCAATGAAGGTGTTGCTGTCGGAGTCGCCGTGCAGGATCAAGATCGGTGTTTGGATCGCCTGCGCGTGGGTTGCGGGGGAGCGGGAGGCGTAAAGCTCCGGCTGCTCCCAGTATGGGCCGTTCAGATACTCCATCTCCCAGCGCGGCGCTTCCGAGTTGGAGAAGTCGGTAACGAACGAAAAGATACCGAACGCAGAGACAGCCGCTTTAAAACGATCCGTCTGCGTAATCGCCCAGTTGGTCAAATAACCGCCGTACGAACTGCCGATAATGCCCAGGCGCTCCGGATCGGCGATCCCCTCGGCAACCGCCCAGTCTACGCCCGAAATGCAGTCCCAGTAGTCACCGCCGCCCAGATCACCCCGGTTGGCGGTGCTGAATGCGTTGCCATATCCTTCACTGCCCCGGTAATTGGGGGACAGCACGACAAAGCCGTCGGACGCGTACACCTGCGCCGCCGAACCCGGCAGGAGCGACTGCACGGCGCGCCCATGCGGTCCGCCATGGATACTCAAAATGAGCGGATAGGTCAGCTCGGGATCGTAGCCGTTCGGGTAAGTGATCAGGCCCTCCACCGGCGTTCCATCCGGCGACTTCCAGCTCACAATATCGACCGAGCAGAGCGCGTACTGGTCCATCCAGTCGTTGTTCAGCTCGGTCAGAACGACCGTTTCCTCGGCGTCATGCGCCAGCCAGTAGAGCTCGGGCGCGTCCTGATTGCCGCTCGCGACATAAGCCACGGACCCATTCGGGGAGACGGTGAACTCGTGAATATGCTCGTCGTTCTGGATCAGGGGAAAGAATGCGCCGTCTTCCTGAATAAACACGGCGGTCGATACGCCGACGGCGGCGCTCAGATAAAGGCGGCCTTCCTGGTCCCACCAATAGCCGCGCCAGCCGACCAGGTCATGATCGAATCCCACCGTGATATTGACCGGATCGCCGCCTTGGATCGAAACGGAGTAGAGGTTGCTCTGAGAATAAGAATACTCGGGTTCCTGCGGCTGAATATAGAAAAGGCTTTCGCCGTCTGGAGACCAGTGCAATTGATACTTGCCGCCGGCTCCCTGCACGATCGGCCGGATACGTCCGTTCGACAGCTCCCGCACCCAGATATCCGCCTGATGGTAGTCGTTCAGCTCGCCGGTGTAGTTGGTGAGGAAAGCGATCCGCTGAGCGTCAGGCGAAACGGCGATCTCCAAAATGCCCAGATCGCCCCGATGGATGAGGACCGACTTGCGCTTCTCCAAATCGATGCGCCAAATCTGCCGTCGGAATTTTTCCTCGCGGTCCACCACGGCGTCATTTTCGTCCTCGGCCCGATCTTCGTAGACCTGCTGGAGCGGCTTTGGACGCGGCTCACGGGCCAGATAGACGATCCCAGACGAATCCGGGAGCCACTCGTACGCCAGAATCCCCTGCGGCGCCTCGGTCAGCTTCTCGGCCTCTCCGCCGAGTCCGTCCATCGGCAGCAGCCAGACCTGCGCCTTGCCCTCCCCTTCTTCATCGTCATCCTCTTCTTCGTCGGCCGGGGGCAGGCGCAGAAAGGCGAGCCAATCGCCGCTGGGCGACCACTCCAGCCCGAACTCCTGCGACTTGCCGCGCGTCAGCTGACGTGGGTCTTTATTCTGTTCGGCGTCGATCACATAGAGATGCTGCGCTGTGTCGTTCTTGTCCCAATCCGTCTCCTCGACGGTATAGGCAACGCGCGCGCCGCTGGGGGAGATACGAAGATCGCTGGGGACTTTCAGATCGAGCAGGGCTTGCGGGGTAATGCGCAGTTTGCGTTTGGTGGGCATGTCTGTCGAATTTCGCGAGAGGAGACCGAAATTCCTGCGCGACCTATTCCCCGGCGCTTCGGGACCTATTCCCCCATCAAGCTAAAGCTTGATTTCCCCTTTTCCCAGCAAGGCCCTTCGGGCGGGAAAAGTGGTGCTGGTAATTAAGTTCCAGGCGAGTGTTCCGTGTTGTGGCAAAGTCCAGCTCGGACTAAAATTCTTCTCCGGCCACGACAAAACTCGCCTTGCCTCTAAT
>JAOQAA010000645.1 GCA_025963815.1 Capsulimonas sp. | reverse complement strand
GTGCCTGGACCCGCGCGAGCGAGCAATCATCGTGCATCGCTTCTTCAAGGATATGTCCCAGGCCGAAGTCGCCAAGCAATTGAACATCTCTCAAATGCACGTCTCTCGCCTGCAAAACCGCGCCCTCCAGCAATTGAAGCGCTTTATGAACGCGGCGGAGTCCAGCTGACACGTCCCACAAAGGATATCGACACACAATGCCCACGGAACCTTCGGTCCGTTTTTTCGCCGCATTGGAGCGGCGCGCCGCCCGGCTGCATAGCCGGCTCAGCGCGCCGCTTTTGTTTGAGGCGGCCCTCAGCCGCGGCGAAGCCCAGGTCACGGACAAGGGCGCACTGCGCGCCGTGACCGGCAAGTACACCGGACGCTCGCCGCAAGACAAATTCATCGTGGACAACGCCGCGACACGCGATCTCGTGGACTGGGGCAAGGTCAATCAAGCCCTCGCGCCTGAAGACTTCGAGAACCTCCGCGCCCGGATGGAGGAGTTCGCTGACGGCAAGGAACTTTATGTCTTCGACGGCTTCGCGGGCGCATCGCCCGAGTATCGGCTGCCGATCCGCGTCGTCACCCAGTATGCCTGGCACTCCCTCTTCGCGCACCAATTGTTTATTCGGGCCACTCCAGAAGAACTCGTGGAGTTCACGCCTGAGTTCTTACTGGTTGATCTCCCCGGCTTCCATGCCGATCCAGTCCGGGACCATACGCGTTCGGAAACGGTCATCACGCTCAACTTCGAGAGCCGGATCGGCCTGATCGCCGGCACGGAGTACGCGGGCGAGATCAAGAAGAGCATCTTCACCGTCCTGAACTTCTTACTGCCTCAGCAGGACATCTTCCCGATGCACTGTTCGGCCAACACCGGGCCAAACGGCGACGTCTCGCTGTTCTTCGGCCTTTCCGGCACCGGTAAGACCACTCTCTCCGCCGATCCGGATCGTAAGCTGATCGGCGATGACGAACATGGCTGGTCGGACAGCGGCGTCTTTAACTTTGAAGGCGGCTGCTACGCCAAGTGCATCCGGCTGAGCGCTGAAGGCGAGCCGCAGATTTGGGATGCGATCAAGTTCGGCTCCGTGCTGGAAAACGTCAGCCTCGATCCCGAAACTCGCACGGCGGATTATGACAATGTTTCCCTCACCGAAAACACGCGCGTGGCCTATCCCGTCGAGTTCATCCCCAGCGCTGTGATCCCCGGAGTCGGTGGCCACCCCGACACGATCTTCTTCCTTACCGCCGACGCCTTCGGAGTGCTGCCTCCGATCTCGCGTTTAACCCGCGATCAGGCAATGTACCACTTCATGAGCGGCTACACCAGCAAGCTCGCCGGGACCGAGCGCGGCGTCACCGAACCCGAGCCGAACTTCAGCTCCTGCTTCGGCGCCCCCTTCTGGCCGCTCCCACCCGCCCGTTACGCCCAGATGCTTGGCGAGCGCCTGCACGCGCACGATGCCGTCTGCTACCTCATCAACACCGGCTGGACCGGCGGCCCCTACGGCGTCGGCGCCCGCATGAAGCTCACCTACACCCGCGCCATGATCCACGCCGCCCTCTCCGGCGCCCTGCGTGACGCTCCAACGGTCACCGACCCCATCTTCGGCCTCGCCATCCCGACACACGTCGACGGCGTTCCCGATGAGATATTACAGCCGAGCCAGACGTGGAGCAGCACAGCCGAGTACGACGCGGCGGCGCAAAAATTGGCGATGCGTTTCATGGAGAATTTCAAGAAGTTTGGAGACGTGGCGGAGGAGATTGCGGGGGCGGGACCCCATCCCCATCCTGAGGAACAGATTTAGGATGGCCCCTCCGCCCCAATTCTGGGGAACCCGGAAAATGCCGTTATCCGAAATCTGGTCCCCCTGAATTGGGGCGGAGGGGCCATCCTAATACAGTGGAACGGAAAGGCCGAAGTAGGGAAAGCGCCGGGGACTAGGGACGACTCTATTTCTCGCCAAATAGCATCTCTATCAGCTGCGTGCCGTCCTCCACCTGCGTTTTCGCCTCTTCGACCGCCCGTTCGTCGAATGGGTAGTGCGACTGGGTGTGCGGCCGAGTGGAATCGTAGAGCAGAAACGGGACGGGGCCTTCTTTTTGTGTCTTAAGCGCAATGGGAGTGGCGTGGCTGGGAACGATCAGCAGGCGGTAGTCGCCGCGCTTTTCCATGCCCCGGCGTAGCGTGCTGACGACCTTTTTGTCGATGTCTTCAATTGTGCGCAGCTTATGATCGAGATTGCCCTCATAACTGGCTTCGTCCGGGGAGTGGACATGCAGGAAGACGAAGTCTATCGTATCGAGCGCGGACAGCGCGGAGTTTGCCTTGCCGAGATAATCCGTGTCCATCTGGCCTGTGGCGCTCGGCAGATCGATTGCGCGCATCCCGGCGGCGCGGGCAAGGCCGCGCATGGCGTTGAGAGCGGTAATGACGGCGCCGGTCTTGCCGTGCATCTGCAAAAAAAGCGGAATGGAGAGAGGGCGGCCCTGTCCCCAGAGCCAGATCATATTGCCCGGCTCCTTCCCTTCTTCTCGGCGGCGCTGATTGATGGGGTGATCGTCGAGAATTTCCAGCGAATCCAGCATCAATTGCTGTAGGTACGATTCCCCATCGCCCGTGGGCCAACGGCCCTCCAGCGACTGCCCGACGAAGTCGCGAGGCGGCGTGGTCATCATATTGACCTTGCCGTCGCGCCATCCCATGACGTGCCGGTGTCCATCGCCCGGAAAAAACTTGACGCGGCCGCCGCCGAGCTTCTTGTCGATCAGCTCAATCAGCGTCTGCCCTTCTTTGGTCGTGATGTGGCCGCCCGTGTCATCCAGCAGCATGGCCCCGTCACTAGACACGAGGGAGCAGCGGAAGGCGACATCGTTGCGATCCATGGGAACGCGGAGCGCGGAGGCTTCGAGCGGGCCGAGGCCGGTGTAGTATTGATTGGGATCGTAACCGAGGAGGTTCATCCAGGCAAGGTCGCCGGAGGCGCGCATGCCGGCCGGAATCGTCTGCACGGAGCCCACCAGGGAGCGGTCGGCCAGCGCATCGAAGTTAGGAGTGACGGCGGCCTGCATCGGCGTCTTGCCGTCCAGCTCTAGCAGCGGCAAATCGGCCATGCCGTCCGCGACGAGCTGTATGTATTTCATTTTATGCTTCCGTGCGCAGTTCGCGGCCCGTCAGGCGGCGATAGGCGTCCCGGTACTTCTCTGCCGTCTTTTCCACGATCTCCGCAGGAAGCTGCGGTCCCGGATATGTCTTATCCCAATCCAAGGTCAGCAGATAATCCCGCACGAACTGCTTGTCGAACGATTGCTGCGGGCGTCCGGGCTTGTAGTCGGACGCTTCCCAGAACCGCGAGGAGTCCGGGGTCAGCGCTTCGTCGATCAAGATGATCTGTCCATCGATCTCGCCAAACTCGAACTTGGTGTCGGCGATAATAATCCCGCGCTCGGCGGCGTATTCACTCGCCTTGGTGTAAAGGGCAATGCTGCGCGTCTTCAGCTCCTCAAAGGCCGCCTGTCCGACGATCTCTGCGGCGCGCGCCTGCGTAATGTTCTCATCATGACCGCTGTGTGACTTGCTGGCGGGAGTGAACAGCGGCTGTGGGAATTTGTCGGACTCACGCAGACCGACCGGAACGGGGATATCGTAAAGATTAACCGTCCCGCCATGCCCGAACATCGTCTTGTAATCTTTGTAGGCAGAGCCAGCCAGATAACCGCGCACGACACACTCCACCGGAAACGCCTTGCACTTCTTCACCAGCAGCGAGCGCCCTTCCAGCTGAGTGACCAGATCACTTGTGATTTCCGTCGCGCCGGCGTCGCGCAGGCGCTGGCCGATCGTGTCCATGTCCGTGGCAATCAAATGGTTCGGCAGAAAGTCTCTAGTCATTTCGAACCAGAACACGGACATCTGGGTCAGGACACGGCCTTTGTCGGGGATGCCAGTCGGGAGTACAACATCGAAGGCCGAGATCCGGTCCGTGGCGACGAGCAGGAGCGCATCGCCCAGGTCATAGACATCGCGGACCTTTCCGGTCACGAATTTTTGCAGTCCTGGAATATCCGTGCTAATTACTGGTTCCGCCATGAGTTTCGTAACTACCTTTGTGTATTGAGCGTGTGAGTGATTAGAAGACGACTTTGCCAAGCAATTGGCTGGGATCGACGGGGCCATAGTCGCGGCTGTCTTCGGAATGCTCGAAGTTGTCGCCGAGGACGAAGATATGCACCTTCCCCGGCGCAGGCTTATTTACCCCGCTGCCTTCGGTCCGCGCATCATAATCGACGAACAATTCCTCGTAAAGCTTCATCCCCTTCGGCGTCCAAACTTCTTTGGGAGGCTTCGGCAGCCCGTCCTTGCCCTGGATATAGACGATCCGCTTGATCACTTCGGTCCCATCATCCGTGTTGAACACAATGACGTCACCGATCTTGAGTTTGTCGATCGGCGCATGTTTCCAGACAAATACTGTCTGTCCCGTGTGAAATGTCGGCTGCATCGAGACGCCGCTGACGACGACGCGCTGGAGATTGAAGTAAGCAGTGAGAACGATGGCGAGCAGGACGCTCAGCACGAACCATTCCCGTTTTCTTAAAGCGCGCATGCTGTGGCCCTCATCATTGGGGGCTTGCTCCGTTTGCGAGCGGTTTGTAGCGATACTCATTCGTGGTCAATCGATCCTCACAGTCCTAAGGCTTGAACGACGGCTTCGAGCGAGGCGGGAACGGTAATCGGATGCGGCGCACTCTTGATGGCTCTGTCGGGATCCTTCAGTCCGTGACCGGTCAGTGTCACGGCAATGGAGACGGGTTCAGTCCCGAAGTACCCCTGGGCGGCAAGCTTGCGCAGTCCGGCGATGGGCGCCACGCTCGCAGGTTCGGCGAAGACGCCTTCCAGCGCCGCCACCATCGTATACGCTTCCAGGATCTCTTCGTCGGTCACCTTGTCGATCAATCCATGAGACTCGTCCCGCGCGGCGAGAGCTCCCGCCGCGGAGGCGGGATTGCCGATGCGGATCGCGGTGGCGATTGTGTGCGGCTTCGCCACAGGAGCGCCATCAACGAGCGGCGCCGCCCCGGCCGCCTGGAAACCAAGCATCTTGGGCAGTCTTGTTACTTTACCCAACTTTTGGTACTCTTGATAGCCTCGCCAGTAAGCGGTGATATTTCCAGCGTTCCCCACAGGAATGGCGTGAAAATCCGGTGCATCTCCCAGATCGTCACAGATCTCAAACGCTCCGGTCTTCTGGCCTTCCAAACGAAATGGGTTGACCGAATTGACCAGCGCCAGCGGATGGATCGCCGTGATCTCACGCACCAGCCGCAAGGCGTCGTCGAATGTTCCCTCGATCGCAAGCACCCTGGCGCCATGGATCAGCGCCTGAGATAACTTGCCGAGCGCCACATCCGTATTCGGCAGCAGCACCACGCACTCTACACCCGCCCGCGCGGCGTACGCGGCGGCGGCCGCGCTGGTGTTGCCGGTGGACGCGCACATGATCGCGGTGGCGCCGTCCTCCACCGCCTTGCTCACGGCGAGCGTCATTCCCCGGTCTTTGAACGAGCCCGTCGGGTTCATCCCCTCGTACTTCAGATAAAGCCGGATATTAGGCGCGATCGCCGCCGCCAGCCTCGGCGCCTCGATCAGCGGCGTATCGCCTTCCGCCAGCGAAATCACCGGTGTCGACTCCGTCACCGGCAGATACGCCCGATATTTGTTGATGATCCCTTGTCGCAGCATTCCAATGGCCCTCATCCCCCAGCCCCTTCTCCCAACTTTGGGAGAAGGGGGGCCAGAGAGTTCTTGTTATTTTATAATCCAACCTTCTCCCAGAATTGGGAGAAGGTTGGCTCGAAGGGCCGGGTGAGGGCCGCTCTTATTCCCAGGTCTTGGGCAGCGTCAGCACCTCTCCGTTGAGAGAAATATAATCCTCGACGCCCACGCTCGCCAGCAGATCGGCGGCCATAGGGTCAAACCCTTCGTCGGATGCGAATTCATCGCGCAGATACACGCCGGTCACCTGGGCGACCACGAACTCGCACTTGCTCGGCGGCAGCGCCACGATTTGCAGCAGACGGCACTCCAGCGCGGCGGGACACTCCACAATGCGCGGCGGTGCGACGGTCTCCGACGCAGCCGGCGTCACGTTTAAACGAACAAAATCGTCCTCAGGCTCGCCATGCGCTGCAGACTGCGTCATAATTTCGGCCATATAGCGCGGGACAAGATTGATGACGAAGTCGCCGCTCGCGCGGATATTGACCAGCGTCCGCTTCTCGTTTCCATCCGGCCGAAGACCAAACGACAGACCGATCAGTGGCGGATAGTTGGAAAGGGCGGCGTAAGAGCTGAACGGGGCGATGTTCTTGACGCCGGCGCCATCTTGCGTCGAAACGAGCGCGAGTGGGCGCGGTGCGATGAGCTGCGCCCAAAGGCGGCTGTTTAAGTCACGGGGAATCTGATCCGCCGGCAGGTACATATCGGTCAATTCCCTTATATTTACAATTCGTCGAAGGCGCTCAGAAACGCGATCAGGATAGCCGGCGGTTGAAACCGCGCCTGCAAGAGCGCGGAAACCCACCTCCGTGGGTTACATAATCGCGGGCATAAACGTCCAAACCAAACGCACATTGTAGGCAGTATCGGCAAGGACAATGTAGTCCGCGCAGGCGGGCTTCTGCGCTCTTGCAGGCGCGGTTTCAACCGCCGGCGCCTCTGACTGCGGCTAACATTGAGACCTTTACGTCAGGCAACCAATTCGACGCCGAAACTATTCTTCCACGCGAATCGAGTTCTGCACTTCGGTGACGAACTTCAATCGGCCAATAATTTCCAGCGCGGAGCGCAGGTTCGCTTCGATCGCCTTGTGCGTGATCCAGACGATCTCGGCGTCGCCGTCGGGCAGGGCGCGCTGGACGACGCTTTCAATGCTGACATCGAAGTCGCCGAAGACGCTGGCGATGCTGGCGAGAACCTTGGGACGATCATTCGCAACGAGGCGGACGTAAAATTTGGCGTCGAGCTGATCGATTCCGACGGCGGGCTTGCTGTCGAAGCACGTACAGCCCAGACGACCGGTGGCGCCGCTGCGGATGTTGCGCGCGGTTTCGATGATGTCGCCGACAATCGCCGATCCGGTGGGCATGCTGCCCGCGCCGCGCCCGTAGAACATGACATCGCCGACGGCGTCGCCCTGCACGAAGACCGCGTTGTAGACATCGTTGACCGAGGCTAATGGATGGGTCTTGGGCAGCAGCGCGGGATGCACGCGGACGGACAGCGCGCCGCCCAGGTCCTCGCCGATGCCGAGCAGCTTGATCACGTAGCCCAGATCCTTGGCGACTTCAATATCGCGCTTGGCGATCTTGGTGATGCCTTCCACGGAGATATCGGCCAGATTGATGCGGGAGTTGAAGGCGATGCTGGCGAGGATCGCCGTTTTGTACTGCGCGTCGAAGCCGCCGACGTCGCTGGTCGGGTCCGCCTCGGCGTAGCCACGCGCCTGCGCTTCGGCGAGCACATCGGCGAAGTCCGCGTCCTCGCTGGTCATCTTGGAGAGAATATAGTTGGTGGTGCCGTTGACGATCCCGGCGATCTTGTGGAATTTGTTGCCGGCGAGCGCCTGCTTGAGCGGCTGGATGATCGGGATGCCGCCGCCGACGCTGCCTTCGAAGCTGAAGTCCAGGCCACCCTCTTCCGCCGCGTGCAACAGGGCGTTACCGGCCTTGGCCATCATTTCTTTATTTGCCGTGACGATGTTCTTGCCGTTTTTGATGGCGCGCATCACCAGGTCATACGCCGGGTCCAGGCCGCCGACCAGCTCACAGACGATATCGATCTCAGGGTCGTCCGTCACATCCTCAGGGCGCGTGGTGAGCATCGCGGGATCGACGTCAAAATCGCGCTTGCGATCCAGACTGCGCACGGCGATGCGCTTGACTTTGATCGGCGCGCCGACGCGCTTGGCGATCACCTCGGCATTTTCCGCCAGGATCCGAGCCGTTCCGCTCCCCACGACGCCAAAACCGATTAATCCGACAGTGATTTGATCTTTGCTCACGAAGGCTCCACATAGAACAACGGCTGCCCGAGCTGTACGAGCTTGCCGTTCTCCGCCACGATCTCAACGACCCGGCCCGACTTTTCCGCCGGCACTTCGCTGTAGGTCTTCATCGCTTCGATGAGACCGATCGTCTGATCGATGGCGACATAATCCCCAACATTAATGAAGGCCGGATCATCCGGCGTTGGCGAGCGATAGAAGACGCCGACCATCGGCGATTCCAGCGCTACGCGCGTACTGGATTTCGCCGGCGCGGCGGGGGTAGCCGGAGCCGCGGACGCGGCGGCAGCCGGAGCGGGCGCATGCCAGACAGGCGGCGCGGCGTAAACGGGCGGCGCCTCCGCGCTCACTCCCTTGATCCGAATCGCGATTCCTTCCTGCTCCACCTCCAGGTCGGAAAGCCCATGCTCCACGACCAGCGCAAGCAGCCGGCGTATCGTCTCCGTTGAATTGTCGATCTCGGTCAATCGGTGCTCCCAAATGTGGCGAGTGAAGGGCGATTTCAGAGGAAAACCATCGAAAAACACCCATCGGACCCACCGTAAAAATGCGTTTCGTATTGTAGCATGTGGTCAAATTGAAGTCAAGCGCGGGAGAAGCCAGGTCCCATCGGCAGGAATCGCCGCCCCAGGCGGCGAACCTGCCCCCATCATGAGCCTGAATAATTTACGCGAGCAGATCGACGCCATCGACAATGAGTTGGTCTCGCTCCTCAACCGCCGCGCCGAAGTGTCCCTTCAGGTCGGCAAGCAAAAGGCTTCCGAGCCGAATGTCCGCATCTTTGCGCCGGAGCGAGAGCGGGACGTCATCCAGCGCATCCTCTCACTCCACGACAACGGCGCGCTGCCCAAGGAAGCCCTGGTCGCCATCTACCGGGAGATCATCTCGGCCAGCATCGCCTTACAAAGACCGATCACAGTCGCTTACTGGGGCCCCGCCGGGACGTTTACCCACATCGCCGCATTGCAGCGGTTCGGGTCGTCGGCGCTGTTCCACGACGCCTCCAACATTCCGGCGATCTTCGGTGAAGTCGAGCGTGGCCTGGCCGACTTCGGCGTCGTCCCCGTGGAGAACTCTACCGAGGGCGTCGTCAACTACACACTGGACATGTTCCACGAGACGGAACTGAAGATCTGCGCGGAGATTTACGTCAACATCGCCCATCACCTCGTCAGCCACGCGAAGTCCATCGCCGACATCAAACGGCTTTACACCTTCAGTCAGCCGCAGGGTCAGTGCAAGCGATGGCTGGAAACGCATCTTCCGAATGTCACGCTTGTTGAAACTATGCCGACCTCTCGCGCCGCCGAGCGCGCCGCTGCGGACCCGGAGGGCGCCGGCATCTCCACCGACAAGGCCGCCGAAATCTACGGTGTCCCGATCCTGCAGCCGCACATCGAAGATAATCCGAACAACCGCACGCGATTCTTAGTCGTCGGGCGCAACGAGCCGCCGCAGACCGGCCGCGACAAGACCAGCGTCCTATTTGCCGTGAAGAACGCTCCCGGATCCCTCGGCCGCGCCCTGCGCGCCTTCGAGGACCACAACGTCAACCTGAGCATGATCGCCTCCCGGCCCACGCGCAACGTCTCCTGGGAATACGTCCAGTTCGCCGACTTCCAGGGCCACGAAAAGGACGAACCCGTCCAGCGCGCCCTCGCCGAACTGCGCACGCACTCCATCTACGTGAACGTGCTGGGGTCTTATCCGGAGGGGTAAGAGCATTCATAGGCTTTCTCCCCTCCGCCTCACAGGATTAGGAAGGCCCCTCCGCCCCAATTCTGGGGGACCGGAAAATGCCAATCTCAGAAATCGGGTCCCCCAGAATTG
>JAOQAA010000630.1 GCA_025963815.1 Capsulimonas sp. | reverse complement strand
GACAAGGCAATGGGGGACTCCGTAATCGGCGGGACGATCAATGCCGCCGGCTCTTTGCTTTATCAGGCGACCGCGACCGGGGACGCAACGGTGCTGGCGCAGATGGTCCGAATGGTGGAGGAGGCGCAGGGCAGTAAGGCCCCCGTGCAGCGTCTCGCCGACTCGGTGTCGGCGGTCTTCGTGCCCGTTGTTTTGGGGATCGCGCTGCTGACATTTCTCGTCTGGTTCTTCGCGCTGCACGCCGGCGTCGCCGGAGCGCTCGCCCCAGCCGTGGCGGTCCTGGTGATTGCCTGCCCCTGCGCGCTGGGCCTCGCGACGCCCACGGCGATCATGGTCGGAACCGGGCGCGGCGCGGCGCTCGGCGTGCTGATCAAGAACGGAGAAGCGCTGGAGCGGGCGCATCAGATCGGACGCGTCGTGTTCGATAAGACGGGCACGGTCACTGAGGGGCGCCCCGTCGTGACGGACATCGTGACTTACGGCGACTGGAAACGCGGCGAGATGCTGAACCTCACCGCCGCCGCCGAGCGTCCCTCCGAGCACCCGCTGGCGCGGGCGATTGTCGCGCAGGCGGACGCCGAGGGCTTGCAGGGGGCGTCGCGGGAGTTTATCAGTCTGCCGGGGCTGGGCGTGCGCGCGACTGTCGATGGCCGAGCTGTTCTCGTCGGTACAGTGGGATTGTTTGAAGAATCCGGCGTCCCTCTGCAAGACGATGTAACGGGCGATCTGGCGCGTTTGGAATCCGAAGGCAAAACCGCGATGCTGGTCGCGGTGGACGGAGGCGTGGCAGGAATCGTCGCGGTGGCGGACACCGTGCGGCGGGGCGCAAAAGAAGCGCTGGCGCGGCTTGCGGCGATGGGGATCTCCGTCGCCCTGCTGACCGGGGACAGTCCGCGCGTCGCGCAGGCGGTTGCGAGCGAACTCGGAATCGCCGACGTGCGAGCCGGCGTCCGGCCCGACGGCAAGGTGGCCGCGCTGCGCGAGTGGCGCGCGGACGGCGATCACCCCATCGCCATGGTCGGTGACGGAGTCAACGACGCCCCCGCCCTCGCTCAGGCAGACCTTGGGATTGCGATGGGACGCGCGGCGGACGCCGCGATGGAGGCGGCGGACGTCACCCTGCTGCGCGCCGATCTGAACGGCGTCGCCGACGCCATCGCTCTGTCGCGGACCACGATGAAGATCATTCGCAAGAACTTATTCTGGGCCTTCATCTTCAACATCGTCGGCATTCCCATGGCCGCCTTCGGCCTGCTCAGCCCCATGATCGCTGCGCTCGCGATGGCCTTCAGCAGTGTCACCGTCGTCACCAACTCCCTGCGCCTGAAGAAAGTGCGGCTGCGATAGGATGGTCCCTCTCCGCCAAATCTCTCAGCAGATTACTCAATAACCGCCCGGCGATAGGATCGTCGCCGGCGCGGTCGAGCATCATCTCGCTCGCCAGGATACGGCCCGCGCCGACACGGATCTCCACGAGGGGCGTCCCACTCACATCGCCCACATCCTGCGGCGTCTTCAAGTAGGCGTGGATATCGCACTGGTCGGCGAGCGCGCGGACATCAGTGCGCGCGCGATCGATGTGATACCGGCCTTCGGAGACATAGGGGACATGTCCCTGCCCCATCTCGAACCACGCCATATCCAGCGTCTCCAGCCCATCGAAGACCGGCGACTCGGGGACATGCATCGTTACCATCTCTCCTTCCGCCTTCTGGAACGTCTTCACTTGATCGGGGAAGAGCTTGACCAGATCGGCGCCCGGCTTCCACAGCAGCACGCGCCCGCCGTCATTGACGAAGGCCGTCAGCTTCGTTCTGGCCTCGGGATCACGAACGAGATCGCCAGGATCGCCGACGATCAGCGGCGTCGTAAGATCCAGGTTATCCAGCGACACGATCGCCCGCAAATTGCGGCCCTGGAGCGCTGACGCCATCCGCGCACCGGGATCGAATACAACGGCATTGGTCGCGGGAGCGTCGGCCCACTCGCGCGTGGCCAGTATGACATCGTAGCGGTTTGTCGAAAGAGTGCGCCCGCCCGCCTCCAGCGTCAGTACAAGCTGGGCGTCGACGCGCGGGCTTGGAAGGGACGCCGGCATTTTGAGATTCACATCCAGCCACATATTGCTGTAGTAGGGGACCGAAGCGACGGATTGATCGCCTTGCGCCAGGACTTTCGCTCTGGCCAGGATCTTCCAGACAAGGCGGCCCGATGGCAGCGCCTCACCCGACTCGGCGTCGTTGACGACGCAAACCCGGCGCGTGAGCGACTGTCCCGCGTAGAAATGTCGGCCATACAGTTCCGCGCTCACCAGCACCGGCTGGAGGGCGGTTTTGAGCGCATAGTAAGTGACCTTAGGCGTAAGAGTATCCGCGTTCCAGACGTCAGTGAACCAGGTGAGATACGCGAAGTGCAGGATTCCCGCCGCTTCCTGACGATTGGCGCGGCGGAGCGCCTCCGCCAATTCCTTGGTCATGAACGATTGACGGCTTAGAAACAGATTCGGGTCGGCGTTTTCGTAGGCGTCATTCCCGACAGTGGCGAGCGGGGTGGCGTGCTGGAAAAGATAGGAGCGCGTGGGGTGGCCGTCGTTGCTCGGATACCCCGTGGACATCTCCTGACTGATCAGCGGACGGCCCGGCGTTGACATTTGCGCGAACGCCGCGCCGTCGAACAGATGGAACGGAGATTCGTTGTACCAGCCATAATAGCGATGGGTGTCGTCAATATCGCCGTCATCAAAGCCCTTGGGCTTGACGACGGTATTGTAGCCCCGTTTGGCCTCGGCGCGGGTGTAGGACGAATCCGCGACGATCGGACGCGTCGGGTCGATCCCGCGCATCGTCCGGATCATATCGTCCAGAATCGTCCACTTTTGCGTGAGTGATGGAATGTTGTCCTGTTCCAGGATCGGAAATTTGCTTTCGTTGTTGACGGTCCAGATCAAGATCGATGGATGATTCCGGTATTTATGAATCAGGGCGCTGTACTCATCCTTCCAGACCTTGAGCAGTTCCAGGCTTGGCGGAGGGCCCTCCAACATCAGCCACGGCCACGTCCCTTCGTAGGAGACACCCATACCGATGCTGTCCGCCGCGTCGAGCCAGGCCTGCGTGAACGGCACGGTGTGCGAGCGTGTCATGCGAACGTTGCCGTCGTGCGCCATCTGTGTAAATCGCCGCGCGAGCTTGATGTCGTTGGGCCGCAGTGTGTTCGGAAAGTGGTCGGCGCCGCGCAGCCAGTACGGCTTGCCATTGAGCAGCAGGCGCGCTTTGTCCACGCCGAAGGTGCGAAAGCCGAACGGGACATCGTAGCTGTCGATCGCCTTGCCGCCGACCGAAAGCGACACCGTTAATCGATAGAGACTCGGAGTATCGGGCGTCCAAAGCTTTGGCTCAAGCTTCGGAGTTGTGATGGTGAAGCTGGCGCCGCTTCCCACCACTGCCTCTATTCGCTGGACGCTCGGGCTTTGGTATAACACGGAACCGTCCTTCACGGACACGATCCGATATCGCAGATCGACGGACTGGGCGGCAGGGGAATGGTTGGACAGCGAGACATCAAACGCGGCGCCGGTCAGCGACGGCCGCACGAAGACGTCCTCGACGGCGATGGGGTTGGTCACGACCAGCTTGACCGGCTGCCAGATACCGCTAACCTCGCCAGGAAACATACCATGCGGCAGCGAGCGGAGCATCTCGCCCGTGACTTCGACCGTCACGGCGACGCCTTCGACTTTTTTGTCCGCGCCGCCGGACCGATTCTGATTTCCTATGCAATGCACGGCGATCACATTGCGGCCGGGCTTCACAGCCTGGGTAATGTCGCAATCCAATGGACCAAACATTCCCGTATGACTGCCGACCTTGACCCCATTGACCCAAACTTCGGAGATC
>JAOQAA010000565.1 GCA_025963815.1 Capsulimonas sp. | reverse complement strand
GGGTGGCCGAAGGCCGGGGTGGGTGGAACACGGGAGGGTGGCCGAAGCGACGGGGTGGGTGGAACCCAGGACGAGGCGCGAAAACGAAGCGGCCTAAATTCCGGGTAAAATCTCCTATCAGTCCGTCACGCCCCGGACCACGGAGTTGACCATGTCGAAACCTTGGCGGATCGAGCTCCTGGGGAAACTCCAAGTCCTCCACGGGGATTCGTCATACTCTCATTTCGAAACCCGAAAAACCGCCGCGCTGCTGGCGTATCTCGCCCTGACTCTGCCGAAATCGACATCCCGCGAACAGCTTGCGGAGATGCTCTGGCCGGAGGAAGACCCCGAGGTAACGCGGACGCGTTTGCGGCAGTCGCTCGCCGCGCTGCGCCGGGTGCTGGAGCCAGCGGGCGGCGATACGGCGACGGCGGCCGTGATTGTCGCCGACCGCGCCAGCATCCGTTTGAACCCCGAAGCCGTCACGACCGATGTCGCCGAGTTCGAAAGCCTTCTTCGGACGGCTCGAAAGGCGGACAGCGCGGACGCCCGGCGCGAGGGGCTGCAAGCGGCCGTCGATCTTTACCAGGGCGACTTACTTCCCAGTTTTTATGAAGACTTTGTACTGGACGCACGACGCCGATTGTCCGAAGGGTACTGCGGCGCGCTCGCGGAGCTTGCCCCGCTGCTCACGCAAGCGGGCGATCATACGGGCGCGGTCGCAATCGCCAAGCAGGCGGTAATCGCCGACCCGAGCGATGAAACGACCCACCTTTGCGTCATTCGCGCCTGCGCCGCCGCCGGACGCCTTTCCGATGCGCTCAAACAGGCGCGGGAGATGGAGAGAGCGCTGAGGCAAGAGTGGGATACCACGCCGTCCGAAGAAGCCCGCGCCCTGGTCGCAAGCCTGCGCGCCGTTCCCGCCGCCGCACCCACAGGCGCTTCACGCCCGCTCGCGCCGGCATTGGAGTCCGACCCGACATCCTCATTGATTACGAATAACGCTCCCCTTCGATTTTCTCCACCCGATCCACCGACCCAGCAGCCGGCGCCGCGCAGGGTCAATCGCCGCACGCTCGTCATTGTTTTGGGCGCCGCGCTTCTGCTCGCCGGAATAGCCGTTTGGCGAGGCAGGACGCCGCAGCCTGTACTCGCCGCGCTGGATCGCCGCATAGTCGCCGTGCTGCCGTTCGACATCAGCGGCAGCGACGGCGCGCGGGACGCCTACTTCGCGGACGGTCTGACTGAGGAGATGACCAACACGCTGGGGAAGATCGGGGCGCTCACGGTGATCGGGCGGATGTCTTCCGCGCGGATCAAAGAAAATCTGTCCAGCGGAGGAAGTCTCGCGCGGGATCTGAACGTAGGGACACTGATCACCGGGCATATCAGTAAAGAAACTTCACGGCTTCGCGTGACGGTGGAGGCTGTCGACGCCCGAACTCAGCGCGTCATTTGGTCCGAGGAGTACGACAAAGCTTACCGACCGTCAGAGGTGCTGGAGATCGAGCGGGATGTCGCCCAGCGCGTTGCCCGTTCGCTGCGCGTCCGTCTCTCGGGCAGCGAACAGGACAAGATCGCGCGCAAGCCCACCGACAACTTCGCCGCCTACGACTGCTATTTGCGCGGACGCTATCTCTGGAACCAGCGCTCCGAAGACAGTCTCAAACGCGCCATCACCTTCTTTGACCGCGCGATCCAATTGGACCCACACTACGCGCCCGCGTATGTCGGCGAGGCGGACGCCTACGATGTCCTGGGCTACTACGGCTACATCGATTCGGCGACGGCCTCAAGAAAGGCGCAATTCGCGGCCGGCAAGGCGCTGGAAGAAGCAGTGGGCGACGACGCCACCCTGGCCGCCGCCTACACGTCGCGGGCCTGGGAGAAAATGGTCTACCAGCACGATTGGCCCGGCGCCGAAACAGATTTCCAAAAGGCCGTTCAGCTGAGTCCTGACTATGCGACCGCGCACCAATGGCGTTCCCTCCATCTCATGCTGCAAGGCCATGAGCGTGAAAGTATGGACGAAATCGACGTCGCTCTGAAAAGAGACCCCCTTTCGTTTATCATCGAAACCAGCCAGGGCGGCCGCTACTATCACGCCGGTCTCTACGATCACGCGCTCCGTCGATACGACGACGTGCTGAACTTGAACCCCAGCTACACCATCGCCTATTTCTGGCGCGCGCTTGCCAGAGAAAAAAGCGGCATGCGCCCTGCCGCCCAGAACGATCTGCTCAAGGCCGTCACCAATTCTCATCGCGCCACGCTGTTTCTGGCGTTTCTCGCCAAGAACTACGCCGAAAGTGGGCAGCGCGATAAAGCACTCGCGATCCGGGAGGAACTGCGCCGCCGCTCCGCTCGCGAATACGTCTCCCCCTTTTGTATGGCCGTGATCGAAGTGGGGCTCGGCGATAAGAACCAAGCCTTTCTTCTACTGCAAAAAGCATACGAGACACACGATGGCGCGCTCACTTTTTTTGGCGAAGCCTCCCCCGCGTTTGCCTCTCTCAAACCCGACCCACGCTACGGGGCGATTCGCCGCCAAATGGGATTACCCCCTTTGACGAACGCTCCGTGACTGACATGCTGCAACGAAACGCGAGAGTTCCTGGTTGAACCGAATAGGATTCTCGAAAAAAGGCGCGTGTCCGGCGCCACGATAGATGGAGATCTTAGCGGCGGGGATCAGCGCGTGAATACGCTCCGCCATTGCCGATCTGACCAAACTATCGTCGGATCCCTGTACGATCAGGGTCGGGACACGCACGGACTTCAGAGACTTCCAGGTATCTCCAGCCATCGGAAAAATCGATCGCTGTAATTCGGGAGACACTTTCGTCGCAGCCCCAAGCAGGATCTCGAACGTCGCTTCGTCCGGCTGCGTGTGGAAGCATCGCCGAAGAAAGTTTTTTGTTCCGAGCAGATGGGTGGCAAGATCGGGAGACGCCATCGCCGTCTGCGGATCATGGTCCGCACCCAGCAGATCGGAACGGAGTTCGATCACCGCATCGACAAAGTCCACTCCGGCGATATCCTTGTCACCGTAAGTCTTCAAATAGTTGCTAATCACCAAGCCGCCGAGGGACCACCCGGCCAGGACGGGGCGTTTCAAATGCGCGGCCTGAATCACGGCGTGCAGCTCATCGCCCCAGCGTTTCCCCTCTGAGTAATAACGCGCCTGCGTGGGCTTGTCGGACAGGCCGTGGCCGCGAAAATCGTACGTAACGATGTGAAGACGCCGAAGCGCCGGCGATTGCAGCTGGCGCGCCCAGGACAGATAACTCCCATTGAGACCATGGATCAGCACGACTTCCGCCCCCTTTGGGTCGCCCCATTCCTGGGCCGATATCTTCAGGCCATCCGGCGTTCGGACCGAGAACTGCCGCACCGGACGCAACCCAGCAATGGCCGGGCCAGTCATTGCCGTTCGCGCCTTCACTTGAGCGCCGCCGCCAATCGCCAGCAGAAGCCCTATGGCGCCGGCAATCCCAGCACGCCTTATCCCACTCATCATTCGAAACCGCATTTGCTCGCCTCCTTAAAGTTCAATAACTATTGAACTAATTATAGCCGACGAACAGAAATAGTTCAACAGTTATTGAACTATTTCTTCGGCGTGCTATAATGGGAGTATGGATAGACTGCTTCCAGGACCGACTATGGAGGAGATCGACCTCTCCGACGTTTTGAATGCGCTGAGCGATCCCGTTCGCCGCGAGATCGTCGTTCGGCTTGCCGAGCACGAGCTGAGCTGTTCGTCGTTTGCCGACTGCGGTTCAAAAACCAATTTGAGTTATCACTTCGGCAGACAGCGGAAGGCGGGGATCGTGCATATGCGCGCGGACGGCGCTCGGCGAATTCTCTCGCTTCGCCGCGACGATATGGACCGCCGCTTTCCCAATCTGCTGGGCGTAATCCTCGAAAACCGAAAATAGTGCGTCAGGCGCGAAAATATTTTCGCGTTTTGCGGGGATTTCACGCGCATTTCACGGTGGCG
>JAOQAA010000549.1 GCA_025963815.1 Capsulimonas sp. | reverse complement strand
CGGCGCTATGGCTGGACTGGAATACAGCTCGCGCCGAATGTGATGGATCCTGCCGATATCGCGTCGTTTCCTCCATCGCCGGGATTTGATGTCGGAGAGTGGGATGTCGATGCGGAGGCCGGAACCGCCGTGCTGACCTCGCCTGAGAACAAGCTGGGGCGGCTGCCGATTCCGATCCGGCCGATGGTCGGGTGCTTCGGCGTTGCGCCGGGCGGCGGGCAGGCGATCTCCACGGCGACATCATCCACGAATGGCGGCAACATGGACTATAAAGGCTTTACGGAAGGCGTCACTGTGTTCTTTCCAGTTGCTGTTCCGGGGGCGCTGTTCTTTCTCGGCGACGGCCATGCGGTCCAAGGGTGCGGAGAGATCTGCGGGACTGGGATTGAAATCTCGTTCGATGTCGAGTTCACGCTGTCCGTGGTCAAAGGCAAGACGATCCAGTGGCCCCGGGCCGAGACGGCGACGCATATCTTAGCGGCGGGCAACGCGCGTCCATTGGATCAGGCCTTGCAGCACGCTACCAGCGAGATGGCGCGCTGGCTTCAGGAAGATTACGCCCTCAGCGTCACCGAAGCGCATACGCTGATGGGTCAGTGTGTGGAGTACGAGATCGCCAATGTCTTCGATCCCGCGTATACGGTTGTCTGTAAAATGGACAAAGCGCTGCTCGCGCGAGTGATGGGCCTGTGATCTCGCTGCGTTTTGGGGAGGCCGGGAGGGCGTCATGACCTATCGGCATACGGTTGGCGGGAAGACATATGTGTTCGCCGATCTGAAGATGCTGCTCGCAAAAGCGACGCCGGCGCGGTCGGGCGATGTGCTGGCGGGGATCGCCGCCGGCAGCGCGCAGGAGCGGGTGGCGGCGCAGATGGCGCTGGCGGACACGCGTCTCACGGACTTTCTGTCCAGCGCCGTGATCCCTTATGAAAGCGACGAGGTGACGCGGCTGATCGTGGACACACACGACATGGCGGCGTTTGCATCGATCGCCCATCTTACGGTGGGCGGATTTCGGGACTGGCTGCTTTCGGACGCCGCCCATGCCGAATCGCTCGCCCGATTGGCGCCAGGAATCACCCCGGAGATGGCGGCGGCCGTCACCAAGATCATGCGCGTGCAGGATCTGATCACGGTCGGGGCCAAATGCCGCGTCGTCACCCAATTTCGTAACACAATTGGTTTGACGGGCCGTCTCTCGACACGCATTCAGCCGAACCATCCCACCGACGATCCGCGCGGCGTCGCCGCCAGTCTTCTGGACGGCCTGCTGCTCGGCGGGGGCGACGCCGTGATCGGCGTCAATCCGGCGACGGATAATGTGGACGCCTGCATCCGGATCCTGGAGATGCTCGACGCCATGCGGCTGCGCTTCGAGATGCCGGTGCAGTCGTGCGTGCTGACCCATGTCACCAACACAATGCAGGCGATGGAGCGGGGCGCGCCGGTCGATCTGATCTTCCAATCGGTTGCCGGAACCGAGGCGGCGAACCACGGCTTTGGCGTCAATCTGGCGATGCTCCGCGAGGCCCGCGAGATGGCGCTGACGCTGGGGCGTGGGACCGTGGGCGACAATGTGATGTACTTCGAAACGGGGCAGGGGAGCGCCCTGTCCGCCGGGGCGCATCACGGGGTGGATCAGCAGACATTGGAGTGCCGCGCCTACGCCGTCGCCCGCGCCTTTTCGCCGCTGCTGGTCAACACGGTGGTCGGGTTCATCGGGCCTGAATATCTTTTTAATGGCAAGCAGATTATTCGAGCTGGGTTGGAAGATCACTGCTGCGGCAAACTGCTCGGCCTGCCGATGGGCTGCGATGTCTGCTACACCAACCACGCCGAAGCCGATCAGGACGACATGGATGTGCTGCTCACGCTGATTGCCGCCGCCGGCTGTACGTTCATCATGGGCGTACCCGGCGCCGACGATATCATGCTCAACTACCAGAGCACCTCACACCACGACGCCCTGTACGTGCGCCGCCTTCTTGGCAAACGTCCCGCGCCGGAGTTTGAAGCATGGCTGGAGCGCATGGGCGTCTTCGGCGCCGATGGCAGCCTCCAATCCCTGACGGCTTCTCGTCCGAGCAGCCCCATGCTGGAGGCGCTCGGCGAGATCGCGCCGGCGTCCGAGGCGCGGGCGGCATCCTCGATTTGGACGAGGCTGGGGGAGTTCACCCCCGCCCGCATTGGCATCGCCCCCACTGGCGTGTCTCAGCCGACAGGCGCGCACCTGGCGTTCCAGTGGGACCACGCCCAGGCGCGCGACGCCGTCGGGTCCCTACTAGATCTCGATGGATTAAGAATCAGCCTTGGAGATCTCGGAATGGAGATCGTGGCGCTTCAGAGCGAAGCCGTCGATCGCGCCGAATACATCCAGCGCCCCGATCTCGGCCGACGCCTGAACCCGGCGTCGCTCGATCAGCTCGCCCGAACGCCCGGCGGCTGGGACGTTGTGTTCGTCGTGGCCGACGGTCTCAGCGCCACGGCGGCGAACCGCCACGCCGCGCCCCTGCTGTCCGCCGTTCTCCCCGCGCTGCGCAATTCCAATTGGAAAATCGGGCCCGTGATACTCGTCGAGCAAGGCCGCGTCGGCGTGGGCGACCCTATCGCCGAAGCGCAGGACGCTAATATGGTTGTCGTCCTGATCGGCGAGCGTCCCGGCCTGACCACGCCCGATTCTCTCGGTGTCTATCTCACCTGGCGGCCGCGCGGCGCCATGGCCGATTCCCAGCGCAACTGCCTTTCCAACGTGCGTCCCGAGGGCCTGTCTTATTCCATCGCCGCCGCTCGTCTGCTATACTTGATGAGTGAGGGGCGCC
>JAOQAA010000547.1 GCA_025963815.1 Capsulimonas sp. | reverse complement strand
CCGAAGGCCGGGGGTAGGTCATACGGAGGGGTGGCGCGGAGCGCCGGGGTAGGTAGGAACGGGCCAGGGGCATCCGCTAGTTGTGAACTATCGAAGTAGGCCCATATGTACGCCCTATACACCACCCTCCTCTCAATCTGGCTTCTCGCAATGGCGCCCGTCCTCCTTTACAACGCCTTCCGCCACAAGAAGCATCTGCCGAAGCTCCGCCAGCGCATGGGACGCCTTCCCGAGTCTCTGCGCGCGGACGGTCGCCCCATCCTCTGGATCCACGCCTGCTCCGTCGGCGAGACGCTCAGCGTCCAGGGACTTGCGGCTTCGCTTCATGGGCGCTTTCCCGAGGCGCGTCTGATCTTCTCAACCATCACCGCCAGCGGCAACGCCATTGCGCACGAGCGATATGAAGCACTCTATGGTCCCGGCAACATCTTCTTCTTTCCCGTCGATTTGCCAAGCGTTGCTGGTAACGTGCTGGATTTTATCAAGCCGTCGGCGCTGATCGTCGTCGATACGGAGATTTGGCCGAACGTCGTCCATCAAGCCAAGAAACGCGGCGTTCCCGTCGTGATGGTCAATGGACGAATTGCAGCGAAGTCGTTCCGGCAGTATCTGTGGGTGCAGCCGATGCTTGCCAAAGTTTTGGGCGAGTACGCCGCTCTCCTGATGAAGTCGCCCGAGGACGCCGCACGCATCCAGCGTCTCGGCGCGCCGCCGAGCAAGATCGCCATGAGCGGCAATCTTAAGTACGACCAGACACCCGCCGACGCGGCTCTCGTCGCCGAAAAAGCAAAGGGGCTGGATGCAGCGCTGGAGTTGTCGAAACTCACGGGATATCTGATCGTCGCCGGCAGCACGCATGAAGGCGAAGACGTTCTCCTATTGCGCGCGCTGCGCACGCTTCGGGAAGATCCGGCGCTTGTGGATACGCGACTGCTGATTGTTCCGCGCCACGCGGAGCGGTTCGAGAGCGTCGCCGCCCTCGCCGAGCGCGCAGGATTTGCCGTGCGACGGCGATCCAGACCCGCAGACGGGTCGGAGAGCGCCGAAGTCCTGCTGCTGGATACTTACGGCGAACTGGCCGCCGCCTACCAGTTCGCGACCGTCGCCTTCGTCGGCGGCACGCTCGTTCCCGTGGGCGGGCATAGCATTATGGAGCCGGCGCAGTTTGCAAAGCCGATTGTGATCGGCCCGCACATGGAGAACTTCCCGCAGATTGTCGATGAGTTTTTGGAGAAGGCCGCGGCGATACAGATTGCGGCGACGGAGAGTGATGCGGCGGCGCAGGAGCACGAGTTGACACTTGCTTTGAAAACGATCTTGACGGACGCCAAAAAGCAGGCGGCGATGGGCGCGGCGGCAAAGGCGATCTTGGAAGAGAACCAGGGAGCAACGGCGTTTACGCTGGAGCGGATTGCGGGGATCGTGAAGGTTTCTTGATCCCCGCGTCACACAGAAAGCGACCAGGTCAAGGCTTTTTGTCTGGGGGTGTCGAAACATCAACCCCAAGTTTCGCAAGCGCTTCCGCGAGAGGATGGCTGCCCTCAGCGTCTAAGCCGATAAAGCCCGCCGCGATTTTGCCATCTTTATCTATGACAAATTGTGTGGGAATGTTTTTGACTTTGTAGAGCGCGCCGATACTTTGCTTCGTGCCCCAACCCTGATCGAACGCCGTCGGAAACGTGTAAACGCCCGATTTTGCCGACACCCATTTTGCGTACGCCTCTTTGGTGTCGCTCACACAGACCGCCAGAACAACCACATCTTTGTCCTTGACTTGATCGTAGACACGCTGCAAGTGCGGCATCTCCGCCTGGCATGGACCACACCACGTCGCCCAGAAATCGATGACAATGACCTGGCCCTTAAACTCGGAAAGCTTGACATTCGATCCGTCCGGTTTCGTTGCGGTAAAATCGGGAGCAGCGGTTCCCACCAGTCCGACTTGTTCGGACCCGGGCGCATGCGCGTATTTCGGGAGCGTAAATTTGAAGCTGGAAGCCGTCATGGGGACATTGGCGCGCAGGTGCTTCACGTTTCCCTCGCCAGACATCCCGGTGTTCCAATCGTAAGTGAAACGATGCACCAAGTGATCGGCGCCAATAAACAGGTGCGTATGACAGATGGCGATCCCCCCAGGCGCGAGATTCTTCGCCGCATGCGAGATTCCAGCATCCACCTTGTAGCTCCAGTCAATCACTTGATAGTCCTGGCCGTCCCATCTCTGCATCCCCGCATAAGTCAGAGCGATCAGCCGATGTTTCTTTTGCTGATCCGCAAACTGCTTCGTTTCAGAGTCAGGCGCTTCAAACAATGGAGCGTTCGGGTTAAACTCCTGTGCGAGCCCCGCGCCTTGTTTTGGGGCGCCAACATCAATGTAGGAACCGTCGTTGTCCACAAGCCACTGTGACTTTCCATCGGAGACGCGATACGTGGGAGGCATAGCGTCGCGTTTCCATTTCCCCGAAACCGCGTCCCGTGTATTCGTCCACGCTTCCGTGTAACAATAGTTTGGCCGGAGGAATCGGAACACGCCGACGCGACAAGTATCCTCATTATCCGTCACAGAGTGGCGAATGAGTGTAAAGTCGGCGGACATGCTCTTCGTTTTCTCGACGGATTTCTCAACATCCGTTAGCAGCGCCAGCGCCTTGGGGTCGATCTTTGGGAGTGACACTGTATCGGCATGGCTTGGTGAAACCAGTATGAGAGGCAATAGCGCGAGTGCGCCCGCGAGATATCGATTGATCATGAGAGCGCTCCTTGATGGCGGGCAGTCGTGCATTATAATCAATGGAGGCTGCAAGTCATATTTGCCTTCAAACAAAAACGGCCGGCGATCATCGCCGGCCGTCTGATTTCCCTAAGATAAAGTTTCAGAAACTGCTCAAGCTCGTTTGCTTCCCCCGCGCGCCTCTTTCAATTCCTTCAGACGCTCCTCCCCGATCTTCTTCAGCGCCTCTTCCCATTCGTCTTTATACTTCGCCAGCGTGTCGCGAATGGTCGTCGCGATCGCCAAATTGCGATACCATTTGTGATTGCCGGGGATGATATACCAGGGAGCATGGGGAGCCGCTGTCGCGCTGATAGCCTCCTGGTAAGCTTCCATGTATTGATCCCAAAGCTCGCGTTCTTTCCAGTCGCCCGCGCTCAGCTTCCAGGCTTTGCTCGGATCGGCTTCGCGCGCTTTCAGACGCTCTTCTTGCTCGTCCTTGCTGATCATCAGATAGAATTTCATGATGATCGTGTTGGAGTCGGCGAGCATCGCCTCGAAGTTGTTGATGTGATCGTAGCGCTTTTTGCAGGTCTTCTCATCGATGATTTTATGAACCTTCGTCACGAGCACATCTTCGTAATGCGAGCGATTGAAGATTGTCATATTGCCCTTGCCGGGCGCCTGCTGGTGGATGCGCCAGAGGAAGTCGTGTGACAGTTCTTCCGTCGATGGGACCTTGAACGACGCCACGGAGCAGCCCAGCGGATTGACAGCCGCCATCACATGGGTAATCGTGCCGTCCTTGCCGCCGGTATCAGGAGCCTGAAGCACGATCAGGACGCTGTGTGTCTGTGCGGCGTACAGCAGGTCTTGAAGCGCGTTAATCTCTTCACTGAGCTTCTGAATCTCCGGTTCGCACTTCTCTTTGGTGTTCTTGCCCTTCTCGTCCGGATCGTAGTCCTTCAGGCGAACCTTCTGCTGCTTGTCGATTTTGATTGCGTATGACATCCTTGCCCTCCCCAACGGTCTGAATACATAGTGTACGCAAAAATGCGCGCAATCAACCATGCAGACGCAAAAAAAGAGCGCACCGCCGAAGCGATACGCTCTTTTTTGTTTTCAGTCTGGGAACTGGAAGGCTTGGTTAGAAGCCGCCCATGCCGCCCATTCCAGGCATGCCGCCGCCCATTCCGCCGCCGCCACCGCCTGCCGGAGCAGGGTTCTTGTCGGGGCGCTCGGCGATCAGGGTTTCGGTCGTCAGGATCAGGCCGGCGATGCTGGCCGCGTTTTGCAGCGCGGAGCGGGTCACCTTGGCGGGATCGACGATGCCCTGGGCCGCCAGGTCGCCGAACTCGCCGGTCGCGGCGTTGTAGCCGAGGCCGTTGCGCTTGATCTCGTCAACGATGACCGAGCCTTCGACGCCCGCGTTGTTCGCGATCTGGCGCGCCGGCTCCTCAAGAGCGCGGCGGATGATCGCGACGCCGACCTTCTCGTCGCCGGTCAGCGTCAGGCTGTCCAGAACGGAGATGGCTTTGATGAGCGTGGCGCCGCCGCCGGCGACGATGCCTTCCTCAACCGCGGCGCGGGTGGCGGAAAGAGCGTCTTCGATGCGGTGCTTCTTCTCTTTGAGTTCGGTCTCAGTCGCGGCGCCGACCTGGATGACGGCAACGCCGCCCGAAAGCTTCGCCAGGCGCTCCTGGAGCTTCTCACGGTCGTAGTCGCTGTCGGACTTCTCGATCTGAGCCTTGATCTGAGCGATGCGGCCCTGAATGGCCTCGACGGAGCCCTTGCCTTCGACGATCGTGGTGTCGTCCTTGGTCACGACGACGCGCTTGGCGGAGCCTAGAGAGGTCTCGTCGATGCTCTCCAGCTTGATGCCCAGATCCTCGGTGACGAACTGGCCGGCGGTCAGCGTGGCGATGTCCTCAAGGATGGCCTTGCGGCGGTCGCCGAAGCCGGGAGCCTTGACGGCGACGACGTTGATCGTGCCGCGCAGCTTGTTGACGACCAGAGTCGCAAGCGCCTCGCCGTCGACATCTTCCGCGATGATCAGAAGCGGGCGGCCCTGGCGGACGACCTTCTCCAGAACGGGAAGCAGGTCCTGGATGCTGGAGATCTTCTTCTCGAAAATCAGGATCAGGGGCTCGTCGAGAACGACTTCAAGCCGCTCGGCGTCGGTGACGAAGTACGGAGAGATGTAGCCCTTGTCGAACTGCATGCCTTCGACCAGCTCCAGGGAGGTGGTCGTGCCCTTGCTCTCTTCAACCGTGATGACGCCGTCCTTGCCGACCTTGTCCATCGCGTCGGCAATCAGGTCGCCGATCAGCGTGTTCTTGGCGGAGTTGGTGGCGACCTGCGTGATCGCTTCCTTGCCTTCGACCTTGATCGCCAGGCGGCCGATCTCGGCGACGACGGCGGAGACCGCGAGGTCGATGCCGCGCTTGACGGCGAGCGGGTTGGCGCCGGCCGCGACGTTCTTCAGGCCTTCGCGAACGATCGCCTGCGCCAGAACGGTGGCGGTGGTGGTGCCGTCGCCGGCGACGTCATTGGTCTTGGGGGGATGCTGGATCTGCGTCCCCCGTA